>CAKZKZ010000706.1 GCA_937124495.1 uncultured Dokdonia sp.
AGGTCTGTTATCATCTGTTGATATATATCTGAGTTTTATTGATAATACTCCTGAAGGTTCTGATGTATCCAGAGAAAAGATTTTATTTGAAACGTATGATGCTAGTTTGTTTCGTAATGGCCCTAATAACTTACCAGTTATAGATTTGATGTATAATTATAATGAGTTACTTGAGGCAGTAGGGCTTACGATACAAGAGACCCATTGTAAAGATCAGTTCAGGCTTGATTTAGAACTAACATTAACAGATGGTCGTATTTTTAAGAATGAAAATGCTGCAAATAGTGTGATACATACAATAAGTTTTTCTAATTCCCCATTTTCTTATCTTATCAATATTGTAGAACCTATTTCTGAAGATTTATTTTTAGGAGAATACTTATTGGTACATCTTGAAGATGGTTTTTTTGGACCTACTTTTTTATTCGATCAGCAAGTTTTTCTCGAAAGAGGGCATTCCACAAATGTTAGAACTTTTGAAATTAAACACCCATCTAATAGAACAGAAGGAGATATCGTTGTAGAATTTACAATAGCGTGTGATGCTTCGATAGTGACAAGATATATTAGTGCGGTTAATACGTGTAAAGATTTTGGTGAATCATCTATTACTCTTATTACGTTCCCTCCAGAAGGGGGTGTAATAGGGCCAGATGTGTCTTTTGCGCCTCTATTTGCGACAGATGAATCTGTACTTGAACTTTGGTATGTTGAAGGATTTGAGGGAAGAAGTGATGGATGTGATTATAGTGATTTTCCTGCAAAAGTTAGATTGACTAGACAATAGCCTATTGAAGGCCAAAATAATTTGATGATTAAAATAGTATCAAATTTATAAAATTGACTATAACAATCTGTTTTTTAAGGTTTTTCAATAGTAGATTCACATCGTATTAATTCAAAAAACAATAATTATGTTAAACAAATTTTCAAGCGTAGGCACCGTATTAAACAAAGAAGAACAAAAGTTAATTAATGGTAGTGGATTTTGTATACCGTATCGTTGTCCAATAGGTGAAATATGGGATAGAGTAGTGTGTGGATGTATTGAAGATCCTGATTGTGGGTCCTAATTTCTTTGAAAAACTGTAAATAAGCGAGCAAAGCTCGCTTATTTTTTGATGATTTGCTTGTAGTTCATGATTTCTGATCATCAGGAACTCTTCTATTTCTAGGTATGTGTAACGGAAAATTTAAAATAAATTATTTTAAATAACGACCAAGACTATTTGGTTATTCGATTACTCTTTGGCTAAGATCTTCTGATCATCAGGAACTCTCTTATTCATAGTTTTAAACCAAATAGGAGGGAAGATAGCAAGAACCATACTAGTAGGATATCCATACGGTAATTGCGGACTGATCTCGTGATAATCTAAGAGTTGGTATTTTTTATTTGCACGATAATGATGATCACTATGACGTGTTAATTCAAATAACATAATACGTCCAAAAACATGATTACTGTTCCACGAGTGGACTTCACGTACACGTTCATACCGACCGCTTTCTTTCTTTTTACGGCGCAGGCCATAATGTTCTATATAATTGATGGTTTCTAATAAAAGAAAACCAGAAATAGCAGCAAATAATAACACTTTAAGACCTGTGCTTCCAAAAAAGTAATATCCTGAATATAAGTAAGATACTTGAAAAATAGTATACCAAAGCATATCATTTTTAAGAGATAAAAAAGAACGGTTTTCTCTTTTTAGTAAATTGATTTGTATCCTCCATGCACTTGTATATTGTCTGGTAATGGATGTAAACCAAAAATGATATAGTGATTGGTTATATCTTGCTGTAGCTGGGTCTTCTGGTGTTGCAGCATTAAGATGATGTCCAAAATTATGCTCTATAAAAAAATGCATGTATAAGGCAGGAAGTAATAATAGTTTTCCCAAAAACTGTTCTACTTTACTATCACGATGCCCTAATTCGTGAGCCACATTTATTCCATTAGAACCTATGACAATGCCACAAGAAAAAATGAGTCCTATCATTTCGTAAAGAGCGACTTCTTGTGAAGTGATAGTGACAACTGTAAAGTATACACTGCCAAAAACGACTATAACATTTAGGTATAACAAAAAATCAGTCCAATGTAATGTTGCTTTCTGTTGTTTTTCTTCGTCAGAAATATTGGTGTCATTTACAGGGAAAAGAAGCTCTAGAATAGGCACAAGAGCAAAAGCATATATAGGTGTTAAGAAGGACCAAATCCCTTGAAACGATATGCCTATCATAACACATAATGGGACGAGATAAGCAGATAAATATTTTAAATCTTTCATAAATAGGTAAACTTTAACAAGGGGTTATAAAAGTATAGTATTTAGAAAACATAATAAAATTGTAGTTTTAGGGGTTGGTATAGAAAGAAAAATGAATAAATTTAAAAACATAGAACAAAAGCTAGAGCGCTTTATTCGTAAATATTACACTAATGAGTTATTAAAAGGAGCCATTCTCTTTTTTGCTTTTGGAGTGTTGTATTTTCTGCTCACGCTCTTAATAGAATATTTTTTCTGGTTAAGCCCTACTGGAAGAACCGTGTTATTTTGGCTTTTTATTGGGGTTGAAGTAGCTTTGCTTGCTAAATTTATTATCCTTCCATTAACCAGACTCTTTAAACTATCTAAAGGAATAGATTATAAAGACGCTGCTCAGATGATAGGAAATTATTTTCCTGAGGTAAGTGATAAATTAGTAAACACATTGCAATTGCATAGTGATTCGCAAGACTCTGAGTTGATGTTAGCCAGTATAGAGCAAAAAAGTGAAGAACTAGCCCCTATTCCTTTCCGTTTAGCGATAAATTTTAAAAAAAATATCAAATACCTTAAGTATGCGGCTATACCAGTCGTTGTTTTCTTAATTGCAAACTATGCTGGTAAGGATGAAGTCTTTTCATCCAGTTATGAGCGTGTTGTAAATTATAATGAAGCGTATGAACCACCAGCACCTTTTAGTTTCTTTGTTATTAATGAAGATCTACAAGCGGTAGAGAATCGAAACTATAAGTTGCAAGTCCGTACTGTAGGAGATGTGGTACCCGATGAGGCATCTATTCATTTTAACAATGAGATTTATTTTTTACAACAAGTCGTTCCCGGAGAATATAGTTTTACGTTTGAACAACCTACAGGGGATATTTCGTTTTACTTACAAGCCAATAAAGTGACATCTCAAGCATACACACTAGAAGTCCTTAAAGTTCCTGTGTTGGTTAATTTTGAAATGGAACTTGATTACCCTTCACATACTAGAAAAGCGACCGAACGAATAAAAAATACAGGAAATGCTATTGTTCCAGAAGGAACAAAAATAACTTGGGTATTAGACACACGTGAAACTGAACAGGTGGAACTGGTTTTGAAGGATACAGTATACGCTTTCGCGAAAGCGGAACAAACCACTCCTACAACATCATATAGTTTGTCACAGCGTATTTATAAAAATACGCCCTATGAAGTGAGCACCAGTAATACAGCATTAAAAAACTTTGAAAATTTAGCATATAATCTACAAACCATAAAAGATGAGTTTCCTCAAATGAACCTTGAGGTACAAACTGATAGTGTAAGTAATCAACAGAATTATTTTTATGGAAAAGTAAGTGATGATTATGGGTTGACAAAATTGCGCCTTGTATATTATCCTTCGCAATCAGAAAATAAGGAATATAAAAATATCGCTATTTCAAAAGGAAATGTTGATCAATTCATTTACGCATTTCCTGATACGCTTCCGCTTCAGGAAGGTGTTAATTATGAATACTATTTTGAGGTATTTGATAACGATGCTATTCATAATTATAAAAGTACAAAGAGTAGTGTGTTTAGTTTTGTGAAGTTTACCGAAAGTGAGTTAGAACAACAACAACTAGAACAACAAAACAAAGCCATTTCAGGACTTGATAAATCGCTAGAAAAATTAAAAGAAAGAGAGAAGGAGTTAGAAGAAATTTCTCGTACGCAAAAAGAAAAGAAAGAACTCAACTTTAATGATCAGAAGAAACTTCAAAACTTCTTAAAGCGACAAAAGCAACAAGAAGAATTGATGAAAGATTTTTCTAAGCAGCTTAAAGAAAATCTAGAAGAGTTTCAGAAAGAAGAAACCTTAACTGATGAGGAAAAGGAAAAACTTAAAGAACGTTTAGAACGCCAAGAGAAAAAAGCTAAAGAGAATGAAAAACTCTTAGAAGAATTAGAGAAACTTCGTGAAAAAATAAGTAAAGAAGAACTGTCTGAAAAACTAGAGAAACTTCAGAAACAAAATAAGAATAACAAACGTAATCTAGAACAAATGGTAGAGCTTACCAAGCGATACTACGTTCAAAAGAAAGCAGAAAAGATTGCTCGTGACCTTGAGAAATTAGCAAATAAACAAGAAGAGTTAAGTAAGAAAGATAATGAAGAAAATAATAAAGAAGCTCAAGATAAACTGAATGAAGAATTCAAGAAGTTAGAAGAAGATCTTAAAGATCTTGAAAAAGAAAATCAAGAACTTAAAAAACCAATGGATGTTCCTTCTGATGAAAAGAAACAAGAAGAAATCAAAGAAGAGCAAGAAGGAGCTAGTGAAGAATTAGAAAAACAAGAAGAGCAAGAGGAACAAGAAAAGCAAGATGGGCAACCACAAAGTGAGAGTCCACCTAGCAAATCAGGAGCACAGAAAAAACAAAAGAAAGCAGCTCAGAAAATGAAGGAAATGAGCCAGTCGATGCAATCTCAAATGCAACAATCTGGTCAAGAAGGAGCAGAAGAAGATGCTGAGATGTTACGACAAATCTTAGATAATTTATTAGTGTTTTCTTTTGAAGAAGAAGGAGTGATGGAAGATTTCAAAAAGATGGATGATAAGAGCCCTAATTTTGCAAGCAAACTTAGACTCCAAAATGTACTTAAACAAAACTTTCAACACATAGATGATAGCTTATACGCATTAGCGTTGCGTAGACCAGAATTAGATGAAAAAATCAATGCATCTTTGACAGAAATTGATTTTAATGTTAATAAAGCCTTAGAGCGTTTGGCGGATAATCAAATGATTCAAGGAGTCAGTAGTCAACAATATGTTGTTACAGGTGCAAATGAATTGGCTGATTTTTTAAGTAATTCATTAGATCAAATGAATAACCAAATGAGTGGTCAGGGACAAGGTCAAGGAAAAGGTAAGGGGAAAGGACAGGGACAAGGTCAAGGACAACAATTACCAGATATTATCCAAAGTCAAGAAGAATTAAATAAAAAGATGGAGGAAGGAAGTAAACCTGGTGAAGGTAAAAAAGGAGATGAAGGAAAAAATGGAGAAGGCGATAAAGGTGAAGGCCAAGAAGGGAAAGGAGAAGGTGAAGGACAAGGTGGAGAGGGTGAAGGTGAAGGAGGCCAAAATGGAAAGGAGGGGCGTGGAGAAGGAGAACAAAAAGGAGAAGGTAAGGGTGAGGGAGAAGGAGACGAATATGAACAAGGTCTGTTATATGAGATCTATAAAGAACAGCAAAAGCTACGTCAACAATTAGAAGACGAGATTAGAAAAAGTGGATTAGAAGGAAAGGCCGAAGAGCTTGTAAAAGACATGAAAGATGTAGAGCAACAATTATTAGATAAAGGATTTAATAATGAAACGCTTCAGAGAATGACAGAATTAAAGCACGAGTTACTTAAGTTAAAAGAAGCTACTTTTCAACAAGGAGAAGAAGAAAAAAGAGAGTCTAATACGAACTTAAAAAACTACGCTAATCCTGTAAACTCATCCATAGAAAAAGCTAAAAAATATTTTAACACTACTGAGATTTTGAATAGAAAAACACTTCCACTAAAAGAAGAGTATAAGAAGAAAGTACAAGACTATTTCCAGAAAAATAATGATTGAGTTTAATGCTATACATGAATTTGAAATAGAAAATTCTGAGGATATTTCTTCTTGGTTACAAGACGTAATCGAAGAAGAAGATAAGGAGTTAGGAGAGCTTACTTATATTTTTTGTGATGATGAATATTTACATAAAATGAATGTAGAATTTTTGGATCATGACACCCTTACCGACGTTATTAGTTTTGATTATACAGAAGGTGTTATTGTGAGTGGAGATGTATATATCTCTACAGAAAGAGTTGCTGAAAATGCAACTGAATTTAAGGTTTCTTTTAAAGATGAATTACATAGAGTAATGGTTCATGGATTGCTTCATTATTGTGGTTATAAAGACAAGGATGATGATGAAGTTGTAGAGATGAGAGCCAAAGAAAATTACTATTTAAATAAGAGATGATATTATTAAATGTTCCACGTGAAACATTTAATAAACATCTCTAAAAAACAATAATAGAAACGGCGTATATTTGCATGCTAATTTTATGCGTATAATTCGCTTTTGATGTTACGTCAATTCTAATGTTCCACGTGAAACAATGAGTTTATTTCAAGATGTATATGATGTTATTGTAGTAGGTGCTGGCCATGCTGGTTGTGAGGCCGCAGCCGCAGCTGCAAATATGGGAAGCAAGACTTTGCTTGTTACCATGAATCTTCAAACGATTGCCCAAATGTCATGCAACCCTGCTATGGGAGGTATTGCAAAAGGACAAATTGTAAGAGAGATTGATGCCCTTGGTGGGTATAGCGGAATCATTTCTGATAAGACAGCCATACAGTTTAAGATGCTTAATAAGTCAAAGGGACCTGCAATGTGGAGTCCTAGAGTGCAGAGTGATCGTATGCGATTTGCAGAAGAGTGGAGACTGCGTTTAGAACGTACCCAGAATCTTGATTTTTATCAAGAGATGGTGAGCGGACTTGTTATAGATGATAACAGAATAACTGGTGTCCGTACCTCTTTAGGAATAGAGATAAAAGGGAAGTCAGTTGTGCTTACTAATGGAACTTTTCTGAATGGATTAATACATATTGGAGATAAACAATTTGGTGGCGGTAGAGCAGGAGAAGGAGCCTCAACCGGTATTACAGAACAACTCATTGGTTTTGGTTTTGATACGGGTAGAATGAAGACAGGAACGCCTCCAAGAGTTGATGGAAGATCATTAGACTTTTCTAAAATGATTCTCCAACCAGGAGATGAAATCCCTGAAAAGTTTAGTTATTCTAAAGAGACCTCACCGCTTACACATCAGCGACCTTGTCACATGAGTTATACGTCTCCAGAAGTACACGAATTACTCAAAGAAGGTTTTGATCGTTCTCCTATGTTTAATGGAAGAATTAAATCAATAGGACCTAGATATTGCCCTTCTATAGAAGATAAGATTCATCGTTTTGCAGATAAGGATAGACATCAATTGTTTGTAGAACCAGAAGGTTGGGATACGTGTGAAATCTATGTAAATGGTTTCTCAACATCTTTGCCAGAAGATGTCCAATTTAAAGCATTGCGATCTGTTGTTGGTTTTGAAAACGTAAAGTTTTTTAGACCTGGATATGCTATTGAATATGATTATTTCCCACCTACACAATTAACACATACGTTAGAAACAAAACTCGTAGATGGTTTGTTTTTTGCAGGACAAATTAATGGCACAACAGGATATGAAGAAGCCGCTTCTCAAGGATTAATGGCAGGAATGAATGCGCATTTAAAAGTTCATGAGAAAGATCCTTTTATGCTACAACGTAATGAAGCCTATATAGGTGTTTTAATAGATGATTTAATTACTAAAGGAACCGAAGAACCGTATCGTATGTTTACGTCAAGAGCAGAATATAGAACGCTATTAAGACAAGATAATGCAGACGAACGTTTAACTCCTTTATCCAATAAAGTTGGTTTAGCTTCTAAAGAACGTTTAGTCATGATGGAAGAAAAACGAGAAGCTTCAGAAAGATTAGTTAAGTTTTTTGAAGACACGAGCATTCTTCCAGAAGAGGTTAATGATCTTTTAGAAGAAAGAGGATCCTCACCTATGAAACAATCTGATAAGATGTTTAAGGTGTTTTCGCGACCTCAAATACATCTAGATGATATTAAGAAGTTCAAGAAAGTCGCTGCATATATAGAAGAGAATGCACTTGAAAAAGATGTGTTAGAACAAGCAGAGATAAAAGTTAAATATGCGGGCTATATAGAAAAGGAAAAAGCAAATGCAGATAAACTGAATCGTTTGGAGAATATTAAAATTCCAGCGAACTTTGACTATAGCAAGTTGAAATCTCTTTCTTATGAAGCAAAAGAAAAGATGGAAAAAATACGTCCAGCAACCATTTCTCAAGCATCTCGTATTAGTGGCGTTTCTCCATCAGATATTAGTGTTATGTTAGTGTATATGGGCCGTTAATTTGATAATGTTTCACGTGGAACATTGAAAAATAAATATCAAATGCACGCAAGACTTTCTCTATTGTAAATTCCTTTTCAAAATCTATGAAGACTACCATTGAAGTAAAAGATCATTCTGTTTCTGGAGAATCATTTCGTTTAGAATATGATGAACAACTTCATATGTATGTGACCACTCCAAAACCTTCTGAAGAGAAATTACCTTCCTATTACGCAAGTGAAAATTATATTTCTCATACAGATGGGAGACGCTCTTTGTTTGAAAGAATGTATCAAATAGTAAAAGGAATTACGCTTTCGCGAAAGCAAAAACTACTCACAAGCTATTTGCCACAAAAAGGATCTCTTTTAGATATTGGAGCAGGTACTGGGGATTTTCTTGAATATGCTGCTCAAAAGGGCTGGAATGTTTCTGGAGTAGAACCAAACGAAAAAGCAAGAAATCTAGCAGAACAAAAAAATGTACTTCTAACAGAAGATTTACCAGAAGGAGAAATTACGTATGATGCGATTACAATGTGGCATGTATTAGAACATGTGTATGATTTGGAAGAGCAATTAGTTTGGCTTAAAGAAAAGTTGAGTAGGGAAGGGGTTCTTTTTATAGCCGTTCCTAATTTTGAATCTTTTGATTCAGCTCATTATAAAACAGATTGGGCCGCTTTTGATGTTCCTAGGCATTTATATCATTTTTCTAGAAAGTCAATCCAATTACTTTTTGAGAAACAAGAAATGAAAGTGGTTAAGATGGTTCCTATGAAATTTGATGCGTATTATGTAAGTCTGCTTTCTGAAAAATATAAAACAGGGAAAATGAAATTTATGAACGCTTTTTGGTCTGGATGGCGTTCTAACAAGAAAGCAAAGCAAACAGGAGCATATTCTTCTCTTATTTATGTGATAAAACACATGTAAACTTAAAATAAAGCGATTTTAGCGCTTTTTAGCTTTAAATACAGCTACATCCTTTAAGTTTTTTTAATCTCTGCTTAGAATAGCGCTTGTGAAGCCGATTTTAATAAGAAAACTTTATTTTGTTCTTGTTTTAAAATAAGAAAATCTTATAGTGTAAGATTTTGACAATTTTATGTGCTAAGAATGTCAATCTTTTTATTTTTGCCGCAAAACAAACAACCCATGAAAAAAATTGGAATCTTACTTATAGTTGCTTTTTTATCTATCGCATGTCAAACGGAGAAAACAGCATATGTTGATACAGAAAAACTATTTACAGATTATACAGAGCTTAATGATGTAAAAGAACGTTTTACAAAGCAGAATGATGAAATCCTTGGTGATTTAGAGCTAAAGATAAAAGCGTATCAAATAAAAGAAGATCTTTTTAGAAAAAATGGACCTTCTATGAGCCGTAAAGATCAAGAAGCAAAGTATAACGAACTTTCTGCAGAAGCACAACAACTACAACAAGAGCGTCAAGGAAGAATAGGAAAACTCCAGGCAGAAAGCCAAGGAGCAATAGATAGCCTGATTGTCAAAGTAAAAGATAAAGTGAAAGAATACGGAAAGACAAATGGATACACCTATATCTATGGGAGTAACGATGCTGGAAGCGTACTGTACGGTAAAGAAGAACTTGATGTTACCGATAGCGTTTTAGAATATCTTAATGGGTCTTATAAAGGCGCTAAAGAATAGTCTATAAACATAAGTATATAAAAAGGCGATGAGAAATTCATCGCCTTTTTTTGTGCCAAATTTTAATCATTTAATTTTTTACTTGTAAAAAATGAAAACATAGAATGTTATGAATTATTTTTTTGGACTCTCTTTAATGAATTGATTCCTAACGTTTTTGTTAAGTCACGAAGCCCTTTTTTTGAGATGAATATAAACCCTATTTCTAGCGCTATTCTAAAAGTTATAGGTGCCATTAAACTATGGAAAATAAGCCCTTTAGAGGCATCAAATCCTTTTAGGAGAAATGATAAGACAAGACCTATTAATGGGTATCACCAAAGAATGATAAATATCCATTTGTAGATATTCTTTATCAGAATTTTTATATGAACTTGTTTATTTTCTATACCACCTTTAAAAACACAAAGTTTACCATAGTATTTATTAGATAATGAGACTTCAAAAGAATTGCTTTGTATTTTTCCATTAAAGACATTTGCATTCCAATCAACGATATATTGATTATCTAATAAAGTAATCTTCTCTAATTTTGATAACGCAACGGTACGATCTTCTTTTAGAATACCTAGATAATATCTTGATGGAAATAATGCAATGTCCAAATTCATTTTGAATTTTTAGGAATATTTTTCTAGTGATTTGATAGTAACCATACACCTAAAATAACGACAATAAAATACCCTACAATTGTAAATGCTCCTGCATAATCTTTTGCAATACGTTGTCCAAATAAAAGCATTAATAATGTAATTGCAGCCGTGATAGATCCGTATAATGCCATGCTTGGATTATTGTGTATAGCAAGCTGATAAATCCCTATTCCTGCAAGTACAGAAGCAAGTAAATCAAGCACTACCAAAACACCTACCAAAAGCGGTACCATACGTCCTAAAAATGTACCTTTAAAATGACCGTTTAACCAACCTATTTGACCCTTCCAATCAACTACTTTATCCAGTCCAGATTGTAAAAAAGTAATGATGATAAACAGTAGAATTAGAATTTCTGTAATATTAGGTAGTAAAAAGTCCATATAATGTGTTTTTGAATTTCTAAATTTATTTTTAGCTTCATCTAAAAACAGTGTAATCTTTTGATTAGATCAATATTTACGATGAAGTAGTCGTGTTAATTTGATAGAAAGGTCTGATAAAATAATACGAGCATTTCCGTTGCGTTCTATGTGATAAGAGGCATTTTGTAGCTCAGAAATGATGTCCATGATGTTATTTCCGTGTACAAAAGGAGCAAATTTACTAAGGTCAAAACCAGTCTTTGGTTCTAGGTAAACCAAGGCATCTGTTTTGTAATTTAAAAGCATCGCTTGACGGAAAAACTGCACACAATAATTGAGGAAATTTTTCTGTGTTTCACGACCTGTTTTTGCAATCGTTTCGCTCCAGTTTAATAACTCAATAACGGCCTCTTTTTTACCCTTTGCCATGAAGGCTGTACGCACCCATGTAATGAACCATTTTTCAAATTGAACATCATCGCCATCTTGATGTAAGATGTGTAATGCGGTATTATAATTTCCTTGTGATTGATGTGCTATTTTTTGCGCTTCTTTTTCATCACATTGTTGTCTCGTGACGAGCGCATTTGCAAGATGCGCTTCACTAATTGCAGGAAAATGCAAAACTTGACATCTCGACTTAATCGTATCTATGATTTGATCTTCATTTTCTGTGATCAAAATAAATAGTGTTTTTGCTGGAGGCTCTTCTATAAGCTTTAAAAGCTTATTTGCCGCAGCGGTATTCATCTTTTCTGCCATCCATATAATCATCACTTTGTAGCCACCTTCGTATGCTTTTAGAATAAGTGATTTATTAATATCGATCGCTTCGTCTACGCCTATTTGACCTTGTTTTTTTTCTATGTCAATGTGTTTGTGCCACTCAAAGAGATCTCCATAGGGATTTTCCTTAACAAAGGATCGCCATTCTGCAGCAAAGTGACTAGATAAAGGACGACTTTTTATAGAGCTGGTTGTAGCTACTGGATATGCAAAATGCAAATCGGGATGTGCTAGTTGTTCAAATTTAAGATTACAAGACGCATTACCCTGCGTATTTTCGCCTTGTATATTAGCACATAAAATATATTGAGCATAGGCAATAGCCATAGGTAAAGTACCTGAACCAGTTTTACCAACAAAGAGTTGTGCATGCGCAATACGACCTGCATCCACACTTGTGGTAAGGTGACTTTTAATAAAATCTTGACCGATAACGTTTTCGAAAAGCATAGTATGTCAAATATAAAAGAATTGTAATGTAAATAAACGCTCTAACTGCTATATTTGCTAGTAAACTACCTCGGGACAAGCTCATGAGGTGGTTTAAGAAAAAAAACAGTTGATTTCGAGGCAAGCCTCGGAATTTTTAAATCTCGATTATCGAGTAAAATTAATGAATAATGAAGACAGTAGATCACTTCAATTTTGAAAATAAAAAAGCATTAATCCGTGTAGACTTTAATGTACCATTAGATGACCAACTTCAAGTAACTGATACCACAAGGATTGAAGCGGCAAAACCGACCATTTTAAAAATATTAGAAGATGGAGGGGCTGCTATTTTGATGTCACACTTAGGAAGACCTAAAGCTCAGGAAGATGAATTCTCCATGAAGCATATCTGTAGTAAAGTTTCTGAAATCATTGGTGTAGAAGTTATTTATGTAGCCAATTGTGTTGGAGAAGAAGCTACGCAAGCAGCAGCAAACCTAGAAATGGGGCAGATTTTATTGCTTGAAAATTTAAGATACCATACTGAGGAGAAAGAAGGTGATGTTGCTTTCGCGAAAGCGTTATCAGAATTAGGAGATATTTACGTAAATGATGCTTTTGGTACAGCACATAGAGCACATGCATCTACCACGATCATCGCTCAGTTTTTTCCAGAAAATAAATGCTTTGGAAAATTACTTGCTAAAGAAATAGAAAGTTTAGATCGCGTATTGAACGATAGTGAAAAACCAGTACTTGCTATTTTAGGAGGTGCTAAAGTATCCTCAAAAATCACTGTAATCGAAAATATTCTCGATAAAGTAGATGAGATGATTATAGGTGGAGGAATGGCATATACATTTATTAAAGCGCAAGGCGGAAAGGTAGGAAGTTCTATTTGTGAAGATGATAAGATGGAACTCGCTTTAAATATCTTAAAAGCCGCAAAAGAAAAAAATGTACTTATTCATCTCCCAGTAGATGTGCTTGCTGCCGATGATTTTTCTGAAACTGCAACGACAAAAGTAGTAGACATAAATGATATTCCAGAAGGTTGGCAAGGACTAGATGCAGGACCTGGATCTCAAGTTGTTTTTGACGCTGTGGCGCAAAGAGCAAAAACGATTTTATGGAATGGTCCATTAGGCGTTTTTGAAATGACACCTTTTTCTGGAGCCACCATTGCTTTAGGGAATAGTATTACACAAGCCACTAAAAATGGTGCTTTCTCTCTTGTAGGAGGAGGTGATAGTGTAGCAGCTGTAAAGCAATTTGGTTTTGATACCAAAGTGAGTTATGTCTCTACCGGCGGAGGTGCTATGTTAGAAATGCTAGAAGGAAAAACATTACCAGGGATTGCTGCTATTTTAGAATAGAACGAACTCATAAATTTATAAAAAAAGCGATATAAACTTATATCGCTTTTTTTATGCAAACACCCTAAAGTTATTATAAATAGTATCGCGTTACGCAACCATTAGTCTATTATAGTGTCTTTAAAATAACGCATAACATTAACTAGCATATTATAATCAATTATGAAAAATTATCTAAAAGCCCTTTTATTTCTAGTATGTATAGGAATAGTATCCTGTTCTGATGAAAATGATTTACCAGGAGATTCAGAAAATCCAATAGAAGAAGAAATAGATATGTCTAATTTTTCTGAAAATTTTGGTGCAGAAATAAGCCGAGATTTTATAGGGCGCGTTATAGATAAGAACAATATTCCTATCCCAGAAGTGCAAATAACAATAGGTTCAAGTATAACAATAACAGATGTTAATGGTGTTTTTATAATGGACGATGCTACTGTTTTTGAACGATTTGGATATATAAAAGCAGAAAAACAAGGATATATTCATGCCTCTAGAAGTTTGACTCCAACGAATGGAAGAAATGTCGTTACCATTATGATGCTTGAAGAAACGATATCAGGGACAACAACAAGTGGTCAGCAGGCACTTATAGACAATGGTAACGGAGCTTCTGTAGCACTTTCTGGGGATTATGTAGATAGTGACGGTAATTCTTACGAAGGAGGTGTACAAGTGATAGTACATCATTTAGATCCAACAGATGATGCCGTTAGACAGCAAATGCCAGGAATGCTATATGCACAAGACCTAGAAAATAGAGAACGTGCATTACAAACCTTAGGAATGCTTGCTGTTGAACTGAGAGGGGATAATGGAGAAGATCTAAATCTAGCAGAAAATACTACGGCAGAAATCACGATTCCTTTAGACCCAACATTAGTCCCTAATGCTCCAGAAACGATCCCTTTATGGTATTTTGATGAGGATAAAGGATACTGGATTGAAGATGGGCTAGCAGTATTACAAGGAAATAAATACGTAGGAAGTGTATCTCATTTTTCTTTCTGGAACTGTGATATTCCCGTAGAAGCTTATGTAGTTTGTTTTAACATTGTTGATGATCAAGGAAACCCTTTTGCAAATCAATCGGTAAAAATAATAAGTAGTATTTATGGTGGTAGATATGGTATCACAAATTCAAATGGAGAAGTATGTGGACTCCTTCCTGCAAATGAAACCTTAGTTTTTGAAGTTTTTAAAGAGGACTGTGGTAATGTTGCGATATATACAGAAAATGTAGGTCCATATACACAAGATACTACACAAGATATTGTAGTTACATTGCCAAACAATACTATTTTAGAAACAATTACAGGTGTGTTAAATGACTGTGACAGTAATCCTATTCCTAGCGGATATGCCATTATTTCTTACGAAAGTAACGAACAGGTTGTATCTGTAGTCAATGGCGTTTTTGAAACAATTTTTTTACGTTGTACTGATAATCTAAATTACACGGTGCAAGGGTTTGATCTTGATAATCTTCAACAATCAGATGTTCTTACATATACGTTTACAACGCCATCTTCGATTACTGGAAATATACCAGTATGTAACGATGTTGAAGAGTTTATAGAATATTCAATAGATAATGGTAATGTGACATTATTTATATTGTCAGATATTAATGCGAACTTCCTAGAAATGGGACCTAATTTAGATATTCCAACATTAACAATTAATGGCTATGACCAAACAACGAATACAGGAATATATATGTATGGACAGCTATATCCTGATCCGTATGTTGGCACCTATGATTACTTAGATTTTTCTGATCCAGCTGATACAGGTTTTGACATTACTGAATTTTTAGGACAGATGGAGAATAATACAATTGTCTATAATCTTGAAAACCTTGGAGATGTGGGAGAATATATAGACATTTCGTTTTCTGGAACCTATGATAATAATTCAGGAACGCACACCATTGTAGGAACAGTTCATGTATTGAGAGATCTATAATACAACTTCTTATTTATTAAAAAAACCACTTACTAAAGTGGCTTTTTCTGTCTTTGCAGTAGGATAGAAGTGACGCTTATGAATAAACACTTATATTTGGAGAATACCTTTTAAAATGTAAAATCAGAAACAAATTATTTATCTTATTTTATGTTTTAAAAGGTATAAGACACTATTCATACGAATTTTGTAATACCCTCGTTGTAAAAACTATGAGATTACTTCAGATATATAGTCTTCTTGGATTTTTGTTGGTTTCCGCTTTCGCGAAAGCGCAAGACACCTTATCCTATGAGTCTTTTAAAAAAACGAATAAAGAACGTGTCGATCTTAAAAGAGACACGATTACCATTATAGATTCTATCACCACAACTTCTTTTGTAAATGAAATAAATAAGATAGAACTTAAGACTATGTCAAGAGATTCTATTGTATTTAAGCTAGAAGATGAGCCTCTTGCTGCACGACTTGATTCTCTATGGCGTAAAGAATTGGCCCGAATGGATATCTATGACACCATAAATAATATGGTTCATGATTTAGATTATAAAGAAGAAGTCTATTTAGATTTACCTACAGATACTTTAAAAAAGCGTTTAGCACTCATTAATGAAAGAACCCCTTTTAATGTAGGATATACACCCTCTCTAGAAAGTGTTATAAAACGTTACTTAAAACGGCATAAACCAAGTATGGAACGACTGATGGAAGTGAGTCAGTTTTATTTTCCAATGTTTGAAGAGACGCTAGATAAATACGATATCCCGTTGGAGATGAAATATCTCGCCATTGTAGAATCTGCATTACGACCTCGTGCAAAATCTAGAGTTGGCGCAACAGGCTTATGGCAGTTTATGTTTAGTACTGGAAAAATGTACGGTCTAGATGTAAACTCTTATGTAGATGAACGTATGGACCCAATTATGGCGACATAAGCAGCGTGCCAATACCTTTCAAAACTTTACGATCTTTTTGGAGATTGGGATCTTGCGTTAGCTTCTTATAATTCGGGACCGGGTAATGTTTCTAAAGCGATTCGTCGTAGTGGAGGTTATCAAAATTATTGGAATATACGCAATAATCTTCCACGTGAAACCGCAGGATATGTTCCTGCATTTCTTGCCACGATGTATCTTTTTGAATATGCAGATGAGCATGGATATCAACCTAAGAAAGCGCCTGTTAATTATTTTGAAACCGATACGGTTCACATAAAACAATTAATCACATTAGACCAAGTGGCTAAAAT
>CAKZKZ010000707.1 GCA_937124495.1 uncultured Dokdonia sp.
TGATCTTGCTACGTGGGAATCACAACTTGCAGGAGGTGAGAAAGCAGACATGGTACGCTTTCGCGAAAGCGTACAAAACCTCAACATACGTAATTCTGTCTTTGTAGATATCACCGCAAATGAAGATGTAGCCATGACGTACGGTGAATATTTACGCAATAGTATTGCCGTGGTCGCATGTAATAAAATTGCCTGTGCTAGTGCTATGGAGAACTATAGCCTACTGAAACGTCTAAGCAAAAAATACAATGCTCCTTTCTTATTTGAAACCAATGTAGGCGCAGGGTTACCTATTATCGACACCCTTAAGAACCTCATGGCATCGGGAGATCGTATCACCAAAATACAAGCAGTACTTTCTGGAAGTCTCAATTTTGTATTCAACAATTTTGCATCGGGAGATAGTTTTCATGACGTAGTGCAGCAAGCAAAAGCAGAAGGCTACACAGAACCCGATCCTCGTATAGACCTCAGTGGTGTTGATGTAGCTCGTAAAATACTCATCCTTGCCAGAGAAGCAGGATTACAGCTAGAACTTGAGGATGTAGTAAATACTCCCTTTTTGACGCCAAAAAACTTAGAGAGTACAGACGTGCCACACTTTTTTGAAACCCTCAAGGAAGATGCTGCACATTTTGAAAAATTAGTGAGTGATGCAACTGCCAAAGGAGAACGGTTAAAATATGTCGCCCAATTAGAAAATGGGGAAACAAGTGTAGGATTACAATCTGTAGGCATAGAAAGTCCGTTTTATCAGCTAGAAGGTAAAGATAATATTGTACTTTTCTATACAGAACGTTATCCTGATCAACCTTTGATTATTAAAGGAGCAGGTGCAGGAGGTGATGTCACTGCCAGCGGATTGTTTTCAGATATTATTAGATTAAGACAGTTTTAAAAATAGAAAAGAGAATATAGATATTTATGCAGCTCGTTGATAGAATATAAATATGGAAAAACAACATAAAAATCTCCGCGGAAGCGGAGATGAAGTGACAATATTTTGTCCAGCCACCGTTGCCAATGTCAGTTGTGGATTTGATGCCTTAGGGTTTGCCTTAGAAGGTATTGGTGATGAGATGGTGATTCGTAAAGTAGCAACACTCGGTGTCAAGATTACGACTATTACAGGAGAAGACCTTCCTATGGAAGCACGTAATAATGTAGCCGGTGTTGCGGGTAATGCTATGCTGGAAGGCATACAAGCCGATTTTGGTATCGAGATTGAAATTCATAAAAAAATCCGTTCAGGAAGTGGTATTGGGAGTAGTTCTGCAAGCGCCGCAGGTGTCGTATATGGGATCAATCAATTACTTACAACTCCAATATCGCATCTAGAGCTTACAAAATACGCCATGAAAGGAGAAGCCCTCGCTAGTGGAAATGAGCATGCAGACAATGTAGCGCCTTGTATTTATGGAGGAATGACACTTATTACCGGATATAATCCCTTTCGTATTACCTCCCTTCCTCCTATGAAAACTATATATGTCGGCATTTTACATCCGCATATTAAGATTGCAACCAAAGACGCTAGAACAATCCTTCCCAAAAATGTTCCTTTAAAAGATGCCATTACACAAGCACAACGCCTAGCTGGTTTTGTTGCAAGTCTTTATGAATGGGACAAACAATTGTTTGCAGAGAGTATTCAGGATGTATTGGCCGAGCCACATCGCAAGCAATTGATTCCGCATTTTGATGCGATAAAAACAATATCAAAACAACATGGATGTATCGCATTTGGTATTTCAGGAAGTGGCCCTAGTCTTTTTACATTCGCTTTCGCGAAAGCAGATATAGACAACTACCTCACAGCAAGCAAAGCTTATTATAAACAACAAAACCTAGAAGTAGATACCTACTCCAGTCAAATAAGTAGTACAGGATGTAGCCTTGTCCCCGAATAGAGGATTTAAAATAGAGCACTACGCTATTTTTAGAATGATTAAGTCAATAACGATAAGATTCCCTTCTTCACGGGAATAAAAAAAACCGCTATGCGGACACATATATGAAGTATTATAGCCTAAATAAAAAAGCCCCTAATGTCACTTTTGACGAAGCTGTTATCAGAGGTATTGCTCCTGATAAAGGATTGTATTTTCCAGAAGAGATTCCAAAATTGCCAACAACATTTTGGGATACTATAGAAGAGTTATCCAAGGAAGAAATTGCGTGTATGGCTATGAAGCCATTTGTAGGAGATACGATCGACGATGATTCTTTAAAAGAGATTGTGACAGATGTATTATCTTTTGATTTTCCTATTGTCGAAATGGAAGATCAAGTTGCTACTTTAGAGCTTTTTCATGGGCCAACGATGGCGTTTAAAGATGTAGGTGCCCGTTTTATGGCGCGTTGTCTGGGTCATTTTTTAGAGCAACGCAATCAAACCGAAGAGGTCACTGTACTAGTCGCTACGAGTGGTGATACAGGTGGAGCTGTCGCAAGAGGGTTTTATAAAGTACTAGGCATCAAAGTGGTGATCCTCTACCCTTCTGGGAAAGTAAGTGATATTCAAGAAAAACAATTAACAACTCTTGGTGAAAACATTACCGCTTTTGAAGTCGATGGTACGTTTGATGACTGTCAAGCTATGGTAAAACAAGCATTTCTGGATAAAGATATTACAGATATACGTCAACTCACCTCTGCCAATAGTATCAATGTCGCTCGATGGTTACCACAATTATTATATTACCTCTTTGCATATAAAGAATTAAAAAAGAAAGGAAAACCTTTGGTGTTTTCAGTGCCTAGTGGGAATTTTGGCAATATTTGTGCAGGAATGATGGCACACCGTATGGGAATGCCAGTACAACAATTTGTCGCAGCAGTAAATAGCAATACGACTATTCCGCGATTTATGCAATCGGGGGTGTATGCACCTACAGAAACAGTTCCAACCATTAGTAATGCAATGGATGTAAGCGATCCTAGCAATTTTGTACGTGTGCTGCGGTTGTTTGAAAATAATCTGGGTACGCTTTCGCGAAAGCTTACTTCCTATTCTTACTGCGATAACGCAACCCGTGCTACCGTACGAGACATATATGAGAACTATCAATACATTGTTGATCCACACGGAGCTGTTGGTTATTTAGGTTTGATGGATTATTTAAAAGACCATCCTGATGCGTATGGTGTATTTTTAGAAACAGCACATCCTGTGAAGTTTTTACCCGTTATCGAGCCTATCGTTGGGAAGTATCAAGAATTACCAGATCAGGTAAAGAATCTGGTAAATAAAGGGGGTATCACCCAAAAAATCGCAAATTATGACGAATTAAAGGGGTATTTCACCCTACTAAATCCGTCATAATTCATCTAATTTTGTTGCATACATATTAGTACAGCATTAACCCAAATACTATATGACATGCAACATAACGCTTTAGAATATGCATTTGAACATGAATTTCAAATCGCTAATACAAGAACACGGATCATTGCTTCTGTAATAGACTTTTGTATTTTCTGTGTAATAGCCGCAATTTTTGGATATTTTTTTGGTAAACCTGCAGAAGGAATTGGTTTTGCACTTTATGGAACACCTGCACTTATCATCATGCTCATAGGGTTTTTTTTATGGCCTATTAGTGAAGGAATCTGGGGGCAAACTTTAGGCAAAAGAATTTTAGGTATAAAAGTACTTACAGATTATTATGAGCCTATTGATATAACAGCTTCTATAACACGCTACATATTAGGATGTATAGATTATATATTATTAATAGGAATTATTGTAGCTGCGACTAATAAAATGAATAAACGTATAGGAGATATGGCAGCCAATACGATTGTGGTTCAACTATAAATCAATAGTCGTATTATGTATGACTCTACTACTATCTAATAAACTGATTAACCATAAATAACTATTTATGAGAACAATGACTTGCAAACAATTAGGAGGTGCTTGCGAGATAACATTCCAAGCACATACTTTTGAAGAAATTGTAGGAATGAGCAAAGAACATGGTGCAGAAATGTTTCAAGTAAAGGACAAAGCACACCTAGAAGCCATGGATAATATGAAGGCTCTTATGAGTTCTCCAGATGCCATGCAAGCTTGGTTTGAGAGTAAACGTAACATATTTGAAGCTACACCTGAGGATTAAGCAATACATAAGCGTCACCTTTTCTTTTGGATAACGGTCCACGTATAATTAATTTTTCGCTTTAAATACACACCTAAAGGTTCTAATCCTATTGCTTCCCTACGCTGATCTACATACTCAGGGTCTATAATGGGAAATGGTTCTAGTCTACGTTGATCATTATATCGAAATTGCATTCCATAGATTTGAAGCTGATCTTCATTGACAAGAATTCGGTCTTGAATCTTAGCAAATTCCATACAACTTCCTTCATTATCTATACACGATTGTTTTATTTGTGCTAAGTACTTTTTTCTAACAGCTTCATCTTCATGATGATTAATCACTAATAGTGGTGCATCTGCCGCGAGTTCTCCAACCATAGAATATTTTGGCCAGCCATACGTCTCTAGTAATTGCTGCATTTTCTTATAATTTTCTTTTATGATTTCTTGTTTATAAGCGCCTAATGGATAATACCACTGAGGAGCACTCCCTTCCTTCATAAAATAAGATTTCGCTTGATCTATATAATAGTCTAGCGCTTGATCTTTCATAATCAATTTTAATAGTTGTTTAGCGTATTCAGGTTGTTTTAATTTTCCGTGATGTTCCTGAAATCTTTTCAATTGATGAGTTTCTATCATTTCCCAACGCGGATCATCTAGTAAGGCATATAAATCTGAATCGGCTAATGCCCATAGCGATGTGTCTTCCTTTAAAGACTTATTTAGATAATGATATGCACTATCTTTTTGAAAAACAAGTGCATAAGCACAAGCAAGGTTATAGCCTTTTTTCCAATCTTTTGATGTTTTATATTCTTCTGTATAGGCTTTAATAGCAGCTTCTAACTGTCCATTTTGTCGTAAATTGTCAGCTTTGGATCTAGATGACTGGGCGATACTTAAGTGTACTACACATAATATCAATAAAAGTGTACTTCTTATTTTCATTCTATTACTGTTTAGGTATTGTGCTAGTAAACTACCTTGGGGTAACCCCCCAAGGTAGTTTAAGGGAAAACCATTTAATTTCG
>CAKZKZ010000708.1 GCA_937124495.1 uncultured Dokdonia sp.
GTGGAAACCGCTGAAGAATATATAAGGCGTTTTGATGACCAAGATTCTTCTGTTTGGAACATGATTTTCTGCGGTAATTCAGAGCTAGGCAGAGATGCTATGGCTAGAAATGGTTTAAAAAAAGCAATAGAAATATCACCTGATGAACCTTCATATATTTATAATTTTTCACTAATACTAGAGCGAGAATCAAGCATTAATGCATTAGAGTTTTTAGAGGACCAAGTTGAAGAGGTTAAAAGTGATCCGACGGTAATGCTAAAGATATTTTTACTTAAATATGACGTAAATAAAATTTCTAGCACCTTGAGAGAACACAGTAAAACTGAAGCAAAAAACATAGTAGAAGAATACAAATCAACGCCATACATATTTTCTTCATTTGATAAACAATGCCTATTACCCAAAGTATTTAAAATTGCAGGGGAAGCCTTTTCTTATGTCACACCTAGCTCTACCGTACATAAAGAAGATGAAAGTAGTTATTTGCATGTAAAAGTCGAAGAGATGGAGGAGTAATTATGTTTTTAGTACCTTATAACAAGTTATCAGACGACCAGAAGTTGATTATTCGTAAAGTATCTCGTGAAGATAAAAATTTATTCGTTGAAGGGCCTCCAGGTTCAGGTAAAACGTTGATCAGTTTATATACCTTAAAGGATATGGTGAGAAGCCAAGCGATCAAACCGTTGTTACTGATCTATAACCATAGTTTATACGGATACCTCAGTAGTGCTTTAGAAGAAATGGATTTAACCGATAATATTATTATTGCAACTAAAGACATGTATTTTTGGCAACTAGCAAAAGTAAATAATATTGTTTCTACAGGTAATAATTATGAAGAAAAATATACAAATATTTTGAAATCATTGTTAGCCATAGATTTCAAAGAGATTTTTGATATTACAGTTGTTGATGAAGTACAAGATCTGAGAAAAGATGAGTGGAAACTCGTTAAAAAGATAAGCAAGAGAATTACGTCATTAGGAGACTTTAATCAAGGTATTTATAAAACAGATCTAACTAAACCTTTGGTGGTACAAGGAGGGGTGACTGAAGAGTTAACAGATATTTTTAGATTCCATAAAAATATTGCAAAAACGGCTCAGCTCTTCTCAAAAAGTAAAGAAACACTTGAAGATAAGGTGAGTAGAATTGAGCAGAATGACGTTCAATTACTAGATATAGATAGTAAAGATGAAGTTAAAACAATTGCAGATATTATTACTTCATTAAAGCATCAACATGGGCGAGTAGGTGTTATATCCCATAACCATGAACATTTACAGAATCTAC
Source organism: uncultured Dokdonia sp. (assembly GCA_937124495.1). Taxonomy (GTDB): domain Bacteria; phylum Bacteroidota; class Bacteroidia; order Flavobacteriales; family Flavobacteriaceae; genus Dokdonia. Next base: position 1,300 of record CAKZKZ010000708.1, read on the forward strand.
AAGACGAGCTTAAAAGTTTAAATATTGAGTCTGCATATTTTAAAAATAATAAAGATTTAAGAAGATATAATTTTAGCACTGAGTTGCCTTTGTTAGTTACCAGCCATAGTGCTAAGGGGTTGGAGTTTGAACATGTTATTTTGTTTGGGTTTAATGAAGGTGACAGAAACATAAAAGCGCTCAGAAAACAGGGAGTATTAGAAGATATTATTTATGTTTCGTTAACTAGAACGAATACTAATTTATATATTATTCGCAACTCAAAAACTATTAATGAATTACAAAAGATAGATGTTGAGACAAGTGATAATGATTTTACTATAGATGATATATTTTAAGGAGTTGATGATGACTAAAATTTATTTATCCCTTGATGAAATAGAGTTATTGATTTTTAAAAAAATGATATGGTTCGCACTTACGCGCTTAAGTATAAAAAGAGCGCAGGGAGTATATAGTGTTGCTTTGATAATAGATGAACAATATCTTCATTTTAACAATGATAATGTAATCGTCTTTATGTCTGGCGTTCACAAATTTGAAATTGCTGAAGCAGATAAAAATTTATTTTTAAATCACTACCATTTACCTTTGGGCTTACTTTTACTTAAAAAAAGAAAAGTTAGAGATATAGCTCAAAACTCATCAGGAACACAAAGTACAACGCATATAAATAACATAGAGTTAAGCGATGAAGTTAATCGTTATACTGCCATAAGACGAGCTTTTGTTAAGTTGTTCCATGTTGCTATAAAGATTCGGGGTAGCAAGTCATGCTTGGCAATAAAGTATATGACTTATTTAAACGCTTTTGAAAACTTAACTCAATTTCAACATAAATTAATATTTGCCGTTTTAAACTATAAAAAACTTCCAGAAGAAATTGTATCAATCAAGAATAAAAGCTTTTCATCAACTTCTTTTTACCAGTGGGTATGGTGGGGGAAATTTCTCGTTGATAACTTATTGAAAGAGGGGCTAAACGAAATGCAATTAACGGAGCATAAAAGCTGGTTAAAGCATTTTGACCCAGACAGTTTTCAAAGTATTGATTCTGCTGTCTTAAATATTCCATTTAAATTTGAGCAAGATTTTCCAATTATTTTGGGCTATTACTTAACGATAAATAACAACCTTGATTTAACAAAAGATAATCATGACTCAACAAAGAGCAAGTTAATGAAATTAAATGAAGAATATGACGAGGAAATATTCTTCTGGAAGCAGTTTTTCCAATCGTTATTTGTAGATCAAATTGATTATGTATACCCAATACAAAACATTCAGTATGAATTTTATAAAATGGAAATGAATGCTTATAAAATTATTCATGAAAAAAGTGATTTAGATGAGCTAGAAGTCTTACATCCGATATCTTTACCTGAAAACTCTTTAGACACTTTTGTTAAGTCATATCATGCATTAAAAGATGGAGTTGAAGACAATGAAGTCAATATTGCAAGTATGGAGCAAATACATGAGATATTTAATAAGTCGGTACTGTTTGGTGATAATAGAAAAAATGTAGGGTTCATTTTTAATCAACCAACATCAAAAACATTTTTAGATAATTACATTCAAATAAATGATGACTCATTCACTCTTCATCAGAGTAATCGAGCCGAGCCTGTTGTGTATTATGAAAAGGAGGTGATTTCTTTACCCATAAAAGTTAAAAGGAAACCAATTTCTTCCATTATTAATAGTGATAAACGAGTTTTATTTGGAGTGATAGCAGAAGGTACCTTTAATGATCTAATAGATATGTATGCGTACATATTAGAAAACTCAGTTAATCATAATATTAGTGAGATTTTATTTATTTGGTTAGTAAAAAAAGAAAAATCTGAATTACACAGCGCAGCTTTTGAACAAGAGAAGAATATTTTAAAGAAGAGGCTTGAAGTTTTATTTAATCAGGAAGTGAAAATTTTCACTAAGAACGTTAATAATCCAAATGACTCAGAGATTATTCGCGTAATTAAACATATCGTTGGTGAATATAAATTAAAAGAAATTGAAGTCATTGATAGTGGTTTTGGATTAGAACAGGCTCGTTGGTTGGTTGAATCTACCTATGATCATACGCTAGTAGATGATGCTATGGATTATTCCGTTTTTTCACTTAGTAGTTAATTTGTTTATTTTCAAAAGATTAAAGTTTTTTATAAATAGACCTAAATTAATTTAAAATAAATTGTTAATTTCATTCTTAATAGATCGTTTCTCTTTATGAATAAACAAACTTAGGTAATAAGACTTAAGTTAAAAAATATAAAGAGAGCCTATTATGTATAACTATCAAAATGAAGTTTCAAAGAGTAACGGTTGGATTGCTAAACCATTAGGAAGAACAGGCGATTTAAATAGCTGGGTTGAAAGGATGGAAGCTGCTTGCCCCAACCCAAGTAAGGGGCAAGTTGTTTGGTTAAATAATGATAAAAACTCTATTGGATATAAAGTGTTAGGTTTCAAAAGAAATGGAGATGTAATCTGGCAAAGAGGCCAAGTTATTTGGCATTAGAGATTTGTAATGGCCTAACAAAACAAAGTTTTATAGGCGCAATGAATTTTTTGTTACTAAAACTAATGAAAGTTTATCAATGTAAAAGTGAAAAGTGAAATGACTAATAACGAAAAAACTGAAGCTACTGTTAATTATATTAACAAAAACATTAATGCCTATTCTAATGAATGTGAATGGTGGAAAATAATATATTCATTGGATGGTTGGGCTGAATTTTATGCAACAGAAGCATTCGACTGCGAAGTATCTGACTATGCCCCAATTCTGAGTGCCCAATTGGAAAGGGTTAAGGAATATGTTGATAGAGGAAATAAGGTTTTTGAAGCTGATATTGATAATTTAATTAAAAATTTTGGTCTTAATCTCCACGAGTCTAAATTACATTTAAAACTTGAACCATATTTAGATATACACAATTAAAGACGCCGCCATTACTAATCATCTCAATCATGAGGCACAAATTAATTTAGCAATATTAAAACCAGGGATATAGGGTTTCAATAAGAGTTTTTTATCTTAACGGTATTACCTTATTTTTTATATTAATTTTTATCAGGATAACGGGTATATATAACAATGGATGATTTAGGAAATTTCTTCTTATATAGCTTTACCCCAAAAAGCTTACAGAACACTTTCAACAAAAAGATAAAAAACAAAGCAGGTAAAGGGATTGATGGGGTCGGTAGTATTCAAATTGAAAAAGACTTAGAGTTAATAACGTCAAGAATATCTAATAAGGTTATAAATTCCAAGTATCGTTTTAGCCCCTACTTAGAAATAGCAAAATGTAAAGGACGTGGTAAAGCGCCTAGAATAGTATCCAAACCAACTTTAAGAGATAAATTAACCCTATCTGCGTTGAAGGATATTCTTCACTATCAATATGAAGCCTGCATACAAAATCAACTTCCCTGTATTTATATAAAAGAAATTAAAAAATTATTCGATGAACATAAAAAGGAAGAAATATCTTTTTTAAAAATTGATATAACAACTTTCTACGATAGCTTAAATCACAATGTTTTATTGGATGAGTGCTTAAGTGATATAAATAATGATCACCTGCTAACACTGATTAGACGAGCAATAAAAAACAAAACTGTTCCTAAAAATTATAAAAAAGCAAATGCGTCAAATTACCATAATAAATCTGGTGTACCGCAAGGGTTATCTATATCTAACGTGTTAGCAGGAATTTACATGAAGGCTTTTGATGCCGAGTTTGAAGTAGTTGCGTATTCTCATGCATCGCGATCACCTAATACTATCTAAGCCGATCACCTAATACCATCCATCAAGATCACTCAAT
>CAKZKZ010000709.1 GCA_937124495.1 uncultured Dokdonia sp.
CTTTCACCTTAATCAAGCGTTTTTTAATGACTTACTGCCAGTTTACCCAAAGAAAGCTATTAAATTAGCATTGTATATTGCTCTGCATTGCCCTCCACGAGTATATATAAAAAATATGGATGAACATATTTCTAAATTTGCTGTTTCTTTTGATTTGAAGGGGATTTCGACACAGTATATTCCAGATGTTTCAGGAATGTGGGATTATGAAGGAGGAAGTACCTATACTTATAGTGACCCTATATTCATAAATATATATACTACTGAATATATTGAAAAACTTCTTATTAACAATGAATTACTTCAGGACATACTTGATGAATATGTCTTAAATTGTAAAGCAGCATTTTCTTGGAAACAATTGTTGAAATTAGGTATTAAAAATCCTGATAAAGAGATTCTTAGGGGATATTTGTTTGAGTTTGTTTCGAATCCAACTTTGCTTTCAAAGACCGAAACAATAAGCACTGTAATCAAATATATTAGAACTTCTTTTTCTTACTTCTCTAAGTCAGAAAAGAAGACTCTTGAAGATTTAATATTAGTACTTCGTAATAACAAAGAGGAGGATGAAGAAACTTATATAAGATTCTTTAGTAGTATACCTATTGACTCACTGATTTCAGATGAGCTCAAAGAGTTATATAAAGAGGAAATACTATCGTTAGATGAGGATAATCCAAATATTCGAAATGTAGACCCTATCTCATTTACAGTACAGAAAGTAGACCGTAATTCCCAAAAATTCTTTGAAAGTAATGTATACGGAAATAATGTAGATCCAGCCGAGCTGGATGAATTGATGAAAAAAGTTGAATTATTCAGTCATCAGATGAACCAAGTGCCTTCTCGTATGAGTTTTGAGCCAATACTTGAGAATGTGTTTGAATTGTTTAACATTTGTTTCAAGAAAAATAAAGTTGTATTTAGACCTAAGTCAGATATTGAAGTTTTGACTATTTTGGTGCGAACGGTTGGTATTGTTTTGGGGAATCCTAATAATCTTAAAAAAGGAGAAGTAATAGGAATTGGTGAAATATTGGACTATGCTAGTGATGAAGAAAATAATGTCCATTGGGAAAAAACTTCTGAATTAAATGGACTTTTTTATTCTCCTTCTCCACTCACAGAGAGTGCAAAAGCTTATCCTAGATTATTTTTAATAGAAAAAGAAAAGAGCACCGAAAAAATTATTACTCTAATTAACCATGAAGTAGCTTCAGTTCGGTTACAAATTGCAATGGAATTATTGAATTTAAGATTAAAGGACGATGACAGATTGTTTTGGGATATAATAAATAAACGTATTTTAGAAGAGAGAAACCCAACTGTTTTATCTGTATTGATTTTAGAGATCGTTAGCTTACAGCTATATGTAAATTTGTTTGAGCCTGCATTATATTTTTTGAATACTAGAGGAAATGAGCTATCTGAGTTTAATGAGCTTGGCGTTTTTGGGAATGCGTTAGGGTTTGAGGGACGCTTTGGTTATGGGCTGTTTAGCGGGCCAAGAACCTCGTCGATATTTCTTGAACAGGTAACGTTGGCTAATATGACTATAGTGATAGCCATAATATTCTCTACTTTCTATGAATATTTAAATCGATTATGGAGGCTGCTAGCATTCTTTTTTATTGTGCTCTCATTACTGTCGACAGAATCTAGGCGAGCAATGGCAGTGGTAGTTATGATGTTTTTGGGTTTTTTTATCTTTTCTAAGGTTCACAAAGTCTGGTTGTTCTTTTTAATCCCTATAGTTTTAACTCTTGGAAGTACACATGCAATTTTAAACCCCTTATACAGTGGTGATAATTTCTTGGGAAGAATTAGTTTAGGTTTTGGTCATTTTGTTAACTTAGAGGCTCAGGACTTATTTGGTTTTGGTGTGCTTAAGGTCGGACACCTCTGGGATTCAGGGTATGCGTATATTATTTGCTCCGGTACGATATTTGGAGCAATTGCATTTTGGGTTTATTTGTTCTCACTTTATTCGATGGATACCATAGAATCAAGACGATTTTTTACAGGATTGGTATTGTT
>CAKZKZ010000710.1 GCA_937124495.1 uncultured Dokdonia sp.
CTTTTAATAAACGTATCTGGATATACCCAAGTTGGTATTGGAACAACTTCTCCTGATAATTCGTCTATTCTTGAGTTAAGTTCTACTAATAGTGGTTTCCTATTACCTCGTATAAATCTTCTTAGTGTAACCGATGTTACTACAATTCCATCGCCAGCAGAAGGGTTAATGATCTATAATCTAAGCTCAAATTGTAATCTTATTCCTGGGTTGTATGTTTTTGATAGTTCTAGATGGAGACGAATGAATTATGCAGATACAGAATCCTTTGCTCGTCTTATTAGGGATGAAATAGACGTAGCTAATGTTACTTTTTCAAATATTAATACAACCAATTCTTTTGGTACTTTTAGTTCCTTGTTTAATGATGTTGATGATACAGGAGGAGCTAGTTTTCATGTCTATAGGTCAGGTTCTCCTACCGGAGATTGGGGATTTGGGATAACGTTACCTACATCTTATTTCATAACAGGTTTAATTTTAGACGGTAGAAATGGTTGTTGTACAGACAGAATTGGGAACGTTCTTGTTCGATTATACAGATGCGGAAACTTAATATATTCATCGGCTGCATTAGTAACTGCTGATGTAGTAACAGGGGATAATACGATAAGCATTCCCAATATTTATGCAGATGAAATACGATTAGTAGTTGAAAGTGGAGGTAACGTTGGAGATGGCTCAGGAATAATTAATTTTACTGAACTAGATATATTAGGTACTAATTAATAAAATCAGTGTCGAATACTATATGTAATCACCCAATGATACTACACGTTTTTTAAGTTATATTCAAACAAAACCCCTGAGCAATTATGTTCAGGGGTTTTCCTTTTTTTATAGCCTTGAAAGCGCTATGATGATTCTAATAATTATAAATAGAATCACTAAAAAGCTTCTTGTATCGAAGCTTGAATCTGAGAAATCTCCTATTGGAGCCGGAGGGCCCTGCCCATACTGTACAGGCTGAGGAGGTTGTGGCGCAACATATCTCTCATTTTGTGCTTGTATAGGAGGATCCTCTGGGGTATATTGATCATAATCTGCTGTAACTCCAAGGATGTCTAACCAAAGATTCAGTGCTTTAGATGCTTCAGGAGAAAGAGGCGTATTATACTTCCCTTCTGCTTGTATGATCTCTAAATTCTGAGGATTTATTTCAATAGTAGCAAGCTTCTTTATTGTATCACCTTCTTGTCTTCTTAAAGAAAAGATACTTGTATCACCAGCATAACAGTCATCTATATAATCTGCAACGCAGTGGCTCATATCATATCCTTCCTGGTACAACTCATCAGAAGTTAAGAGTTCTTTTGCTATATATGTAATTGTCTTACCCTCTTTTACAGTGTGTAGCTGCATCTCTTTCACTCCACTAGGGAACCAAGACACGTAATTTGCTTGATCACGTATTTTTTGCATTTCTAGGTGCCATTCCTGAGCTTGATTTTGTAAAGCTTCAAGGGTTCTTCCTTTCATTGTAAAAAGTCTATTTCTTCGGATGCTAACGTCTAGATATTCTATTATTTTGTGAAGTTCTAGATGTCCGAGTAACTTTTGATTTGCAAAAAAATGAATAACACTTCTCCAGAATAACGGATTCCCTTCTATTTCGGCAAGTCGTGATCGAGTAAGTGCTACAGCAACTTGTGGTGACGCTCCAAACCCTAATGCTTGCGCACGTATGATGGCTTGTGTTACACTAAATTCCTTAGGTGTATTCCTGAATTCGTGCATCATTTTTGACGTGAATTCGCTAGGAAGTCCTTGAAGTGATTTGACACTTTTACCAGCACCTAGTTGTACATACCATAATTGATACTTTAATGATGACTCATAAAAAGAACTTATCAAAAATAAAGGTGTAGGGTATGTTGCAAAACAGTGATCAATGAGATCTTCTAACTGCTCTTCAGGATCAAAACTTGGTCGTTTCCATGTTTCAATAGGACGTACCATCTTTAATCCGAACGTACTTATGTTTGCCAAAACTGGTATATAGATAGAACTTCTTAAAATTTTATAACACCCTTCTGCATGCAGGTGTATAAGAAGACTTTTAAAAGTGGCTCGTTTCCAAGTCGTGCGTGTCTTGCTCATTTTTGAAAATGAACTCCACAGTAATGACTCCACAGTTCCTTTATATCCTTGTGGTTTATTTTCTGCCTTGTAAATTTTTTCTACAAGCGTGATGTATTTGCTGTTAGCCTTTGAAGTTGTTTTTACTTCGGGTGCTTTTGTAGTGTATAGTGTTTCCATGATTTCATAAACTTTAATTTTAAATTAAAGACTGGAAACACATCAGGTATTTTCAGTCTATGGGGTATTGTTTGTTTTAAATAGCATATAAGTGCTTTTTTAGATTGTGTTCAAATAAAAACCCCTGAGCGGTTATGCTCAGGGGTTTTATTATAATATATATAGTATATTAATTACAATATCGAACCGAGAGCTGCGTATGCGCTTCAGAGATTATATGATATGTACTTACTAATAACATGTGTTTCTTTTCCTTTTAAATCACAAACTATTTTTAGTTTACGAGGATGCAAATCTAAGTGCTTTTTTATGATTTCAAAATTTAAGGTGCTATTTATATTTAGTCTAATTTTGATTATGTATTTTTCTTTTTTACATCTGCCTTGTATTTTGTAGATTTAGAACACCAATTAAAAACCAACTAACTATGGGAATTTTCGATAAGATAAAAGAAAAGCTAACCAATGAATTTATTGATATCATTGAGTGGCTTGACTATACTGATGATACGATTGCGCATCGTTTTGAGCGTTATCAAAACGAAATAAAAAATGGAGCAAAACTCATTGTACGTGAGGGGCAAGCAGCTGTTTTTATAAACGAAGGACAGCTTGCAGACGTTTTTACACCGGGTACGTATGATCTTACTACGCAAAACCTACCTATTCTAACAACACTTAAAGGATGGAAGTATGGTTTTAACTCTCCTTTTAAAGCAGAAGTATATTTTGTAAATACTCATCTTTTTACTGATGAAAAATGGGGAACAAAAAATCCAATCACATTAAGTGATGAGCGCTTTGGTCTTGTTGAGATACGTGCTTTTGGAACGTATGCATTTAAGGTGTCAGAACCAGGGAAGTTTATTGTAGATATTGTTGGGACAGATAGTAATTTTACCAACTTTGAAATTAATGAGCATTTAAAAAGCCTCATCGCTACTCGTTTTACAGATACCGTAGGAGAAGCAAATCTTCCTATAGAGTTATATGCAGCAAATACATCAGAATTATCTGAAACGTGTCAAGAAGTGATGCAGCCAGAGTTTATGTCTGTTGGAATATCTCTTGAGAAATTCTACATAGAAAATGTTTCTATGCCAGAAGAGCTTAAAAAGGAGATTTTTGAATATAGTCGTATCGATAAATTAGATCTTGATAAGTTAACAAAGTTCAAAACTGCCAAAGCAATCGAAGCTGCTGCTGCCAATGAAGGTGGAACCGCAGGTGCTGGTATGGGTATGGGTATGGGATTTGTACTTGCACAGCAAATGGGAGGTATGATGTCTCCACAAATGGGTGGACAACAACAAATGCAACAACAAGCTGTAACACCTCCACCAATGCCAGTTCAAACGCAATATTTTTACGCAGCAAATGGAGCTCAACAAGGTCCCGTATCTTTTGATCAGTTGAAAGCGCTTTTTGCTAATAGAACCATAAATCGAGATAGCTTAGTATGGAAACAAGGAATGGGAAGTTGGACTGCACTTAAAGACGTAGAAGAATTGAAATCATTCTTGGGAGGAAATACACCACCGCCTTTACCTCAACAATAAGATATTTTAAAGAAAAAAGAGATTATTAAACGCACATTAGGTTGCGCTTTTTTAAAAGCGCAATTCCTCTAATTTATGGCAACATCAGAACCGGCTGTACAACAACAGACAGAACTCAAAAAATCATGTGTTAATTGTGGCGCAGAGCTTAAATATAAGCCTGGAACGTCCTCTATTACTTGTGAGTATTGTGATCATACAGAGAAGATTACGGTGAATCCTAATGGCTTTGAAGAATTGGAGCTTTCTCCATACCTTAAAGAAATGGGTGCGCAGTCGCATAGTGAGGAAATCTCTATGTTGCATTGCAAAAACTGTGGCGCAAATCAACATATAGAAGAAAACTACAAATCGTTACATTGCGTTTACTGTAGTATGCCTTTGATTGTCGAAGACATGTATACAGAAGACTGGATATTACCGGGCGCTGTATTACCTTTTCAGATAGATCAAAAGCAATCATTTTTGACGTTTAAAAAATGGGTCAATGGACTTTGGTGGGCACCTAATAATCTCAAAAAAGCTTCTTTAGATCCTCAGTTTACAAAAGGGTTGTATTTGCCATTTTGGACATTTGAT
>CAKZKZ010000711.1 GCA_937124495.1 uncultured Dokdonia sp.
TAATTTCATCTTCACTTCCATCTTCATGGCGATGATCATGCTTTAATGTAATACGATTATTTTCTTTTGTAAACACCCATGTTCTAGAACGATCTTCTCCTACAAAAAATGGGATTTTAATTTCTGTATCAGTACAAGAACGAACATGCATAACAAGTTCTTTCCCTGCAAATTGATCATCTTTTTCAGGTAATACAAGTTCACCCTTATAGGATGTATTACAAAGTGATTGTAATGATGTCCAGAATTGATCTACTTCATTAACTTCCTGACCCGTAGCCGTAAAAACGGTACAGATAACAAGAATACATGTCGCGATATATCGCATGTATTAGATCTTTTTAACTTTGACAGCGTTCATTCCTCTTGCTCCTTTTTCAAGTTCGAAAGAGACTTGATCATTCTCTGCAATCTTATCAATAAGACCACTTACGTGACAAAAGTATTTTTCTTGTGATTTTGCGTCTAGAATAAATCCAAACCCTTTTGAAGTATCAAAGAAAGAAACCTTTCCTTTGTGTACAGGATCAAATTTATCTTCATCAGTTTCCTCTTTCTTAGGAATTCCTAGAACGATATCTTCTACATCTACCTCTATTTTATCATTTGGATCTGGAGGTGTATCAGTAAGATTTCCAAAATGATCTACATACGCAAACTGAATTCCTCCACCTTTTTCTTTGGCCTCGGCTTTGCGTGCTAATTTTTTCTTTTGCTTCTCTTCACGTTTTTTTAAACGCTTTTTTTCTTTTTCTAACTTGTTAAATGTCTGTTGCGATTTTGCCATTCTTTACTTTACGGAAATTTTAAATATTATACTATTTATAGAAGAAATGTATTGTAGACAAATACTCCTATCGAAGTATAAGTATTGCAAAAATGAGTCCAAAACATTACCCTATAGTAACAAAGATACAGATTCTATGCGCCATTACCGCTTATATCTTTATAATTCTATTAACAAAAACCAAAGAATATACCATCTATTAGACATAATTTTATCATTAGTACTTATAAGATACTGAAAGATTTCTTGTACTTTCATTCCTTACTTATTAATATTCATAAACAAAACACTCATTTATTATCATGAAAATTAAACTACTCATCCTCTTTTTGTGTATTGGATCTAGCGTCTTATTGGCACAAAAAACAGATCCTGTTATTGAAGCTATGATCAAAGAAGCTAACGAAAATTCTCAATTAGAAGCCTTAGGTCATGAACTTACTGACTTAATAGGTCCTCGACTTGTCGGAACTCCACAAATGCAACATGCAAATGAATGGGCAGTTGCCAAATATAAAGAGGGGGGCATGCCTGCTCGCAATGAGAAATGGGGAGAATGGCGTGGTTGGGAACGAGGCATTACCCATATTGATATGGTACACCCTCGTATACAAAGCCTTAGAGGCACACAACTTGCTTGGAATCCTAGTACTTCAAAAGAAGGAATTACAGCTGAACTTGTCGTACTTCCTACAACTATAAAAGATGATGCTGATTTTAAAAAATGGCTTCCTAATGTCAAAGATAAAATTGTCATGATTTCTATGTTACAACCTACTGGAAGACCTGATTATAATTGGGAAGAATTTGCGACAGAGGAGTCTTTTACTAAAATGAAAGATGATCGCGATGCACAAACCAAAGCATGGCGTGCTAATATGAAAGCTATGGGGCACAATAATCGTACACTCCCTGCTGCACTCGAAAAAGCTGGAGCCGCAGGTATTGTTACTTCCAATTGGTCTAGAGGTTTTGGTGTTAATAAAATTTTTAGCGCTCGGACAGAAAAAATACCTACGGTAGACCTTGAACTGGAAGATTATGGAATGTTATATAGACTCGTAAACTCAGGCAATAAGCCACAAATCAATATTGTAGCGCAATCTAAAGATCTAGGTAAGATGCCTACATTTAATACGATAGGCGAAATTAAAGGAACAGAAAAACCAGATGAATACGTCATTCTTTCTGCGCATTTCGATTCTTGGGACGGCGGCACGGGTGCGACTGATAATGGTACAGGAACTTTAGTGATGATGGAAGCCATGCGTATTTTAAAGAAGTTCTATCCAAACCCTAAACGAACCATTCTCGTAGGGCATTGGGGAAGTGAAGAACAAGGACTCAATGGCTCTAGAGCGTTTGTAGAAGATCATCCAGATATTGTAGAAGGACTACAAGCATCCTTCAATCAAGATAATGGAACAGGTCGTGTCGTTCGTTTGTCTGGAGGTGGATTTTTATATGCCTATGATTATTTATCAAGATGGTTAAATGCGGTTCCTAAAGCTATTACACAGCATATAGAAACTACATTTCCAGGAACTCCAGCAAGAGGTGGTTCTGATTATGCTTCTTTTCAAGCTGCTGGTGCTCCAGGATTCAGTTTAAGTTCTTTAAACTGGTCATACTGGAATTACACTTGGCATACGAATAGAGATACGTATGACAAAATCATTTTTGATGATATACGTAATAATGTAATTCTAACAGCTATTCTTACGTATATGGCTAGTGAAGATCCAGAAAAAACATCTAGAGTTAAAAGTGTACTTCCTGTAGATTCTAGAACAGGCGAGGCTCGTGAATGGCCTTCTCCTAGAAGCCCTAACCGTAAAGGCGGCTTAGATTAATTTTTTATACGCTTTCGCGAAAGCGTAATAAACAACCGAAAAAGGTGTATTTCTCATGGAGTACACCTTTTTTGGTATTAAGTATACTTCTTCCCTTTTTTAGCACTATTAATAAAATAAACGCCTGCAAGCAAAACAACCGCTGCAATAGAGGTTTGTAGAGTAATAACCTCATCTAGGAAATACCACCCTAATAAAATAGCTACAATAGGATTTACATACGCAGATGTAGACACCTTTTCTGTAGAGACTTCTTTTAATAAATAATTAAATGAGGTAAAGGCTGCGATGCTTCCAAAGAGAATCAAGGCTAGTAATGATAGCTGTGTTTTTAATGTCCAAGCTACTGGGTTGCTCCATGATTCTCCGAGAACAAAACTCGCAATGGCTAGCATTATTCCTGCAAGAATCATTTGATACCCCGTCGTTATAAAGAAATTCTTAGGCATAGAAGCTTGTGCTACAAAGAGACTTCCTATACTCCAACTTAGAATACATGTGAAAATCATGATAATTCCTAATGTACTACCTTCTTGCAGTTGTAATCCTTTTTGACTCACTAATAAATACATCCCACCCATCCCTAAAACAATACCAATGATAGATTTTGCTTTAATGGATTTGCGGTGCCATAAACGCATTAAAATTAAAATCACAAGGGGTTGTATAGAAGCTAATAAAGCAGCAAAACTACTATCTACATATTTGAGTGCCCATACAAAGACACCATTTCCATACCCTAAAAAGAGAAAGCCTGCCAATAAGCAGTTTAAAAATTCTTTTTTAGTAATTTTAAGAGAAATCCCAATGCTTCGTGCAATAATAAATATAATAAACCCTGCTATAGAGAAGCGCATGGATGCTAGCATAAATGGAGGAAGCTCAGTTACAGCAATTTTATTCCACAAATAGGTAGATCCCCAAAAGACATAGATTGAAAAAAAGGCAATGATGATTAGGTAGGTTTGCTTCTTCATATAATGTTTCTAGTACTTATTTCAAATATATTGTATCGAAATAATCTTTTTTATTGCTTTAGTGCTGTATACTTCAGATGGTTGTAAAGTGTTTATTTTTAAGTTATTGATAGAAAAATTCGCCATTATCTGACATTCCTATAGGTAATTGAGTTCTGTCAAGCCATGCTTTTTCATACAAAACCTCACTAGGTCTCATTTTGATTTTCTTATCTAAACTTTGACGTCCCATTTTAATGATATTTTTTTCAATATTGGACTTCATACTTTTAAATATATCTATGTATTCTTTTTCAAAGTGTAATAATAAGATTTGAGTTTGGTTTTTAATCGTATACATATCCAATACTTTATAATACGATGGTGCCGAAATAAGATGAAACCCAAACCTTGATACATCTGGATTTACTTTGCTCATATTTACAGCTTTATTGGAAGCTATGGCATATCTAACATTTTTGCTAAGTCCTTTTGCAAAGGAAGATACATCTGTAAATCCTCTTTCCATTAGTATTTGGTCTATAGTATAGTTATGAATCAAATGTTCTTTTAATTCACAATCTTTATAATACATCGTCAAACCTGGAAAGGTGTCATTATATGCTTTTTCAATAGTAACTTTATCCATAAATCAGTTCAGTAGTATCTTATTTTGTTACTTGACGGTAATTCGTACTGGTTGCAAGCCATCTGTTTTCTTTTTATTAATAAGTTTACCAGAGTTTGCTTCTTTAATAAAAACATCCATTTTAGTACCATTGCGCTGTATTTCAAT
>CAKZKZ010000712.1 GCA_937124495.1 uncultured Dokdonia sp.
GTTGTATCTGTTTTCTTTACTTTATTAGAGAACTACTTTCCCCAACGTTACTTTATCAGATTGTTTAAAGAGTTTAACGACTTTAATCTCTTTAGTTTCTTGAGGTGTTCCATAATTTCTATACACCGTGTACTTTAAGAATGGAGGTAAGACGTAATCTCCTTCATCTCCTAGGTATTGTATATTAATCAGCCACTCACCAGATGGTGCATCGTCTATAATAAACTCTTCCGTTTGATATCCTTGTGCCTGCTCTTCTTCGAGTCGACCTCTACTCTCTTCTAAGGTGTGTGTCCACTTAAAAAACTTCTTCTCAGGATTCACAAATTGAAACTCAAAAGGTACCGTACGATCCGACCAATCAATTACCATACGGATATCAATATCAAAATCTGTACGTAACCACTCATTAGGAAAACGCGCATAATCTACCTGATCCTTATGGAGAGCTAGTAAATGACTTAGCTCATTTTTCAACGTCTTTTCTATACCCTTGAAGTTAACGCCCTTGATCTGCTCGCCTAGCATATTGTAGTATAGCTCTAAAGCTTCATTATACTTCCCAATCTCTTGGTACACTAATGCTAAATCTCTATAAGATTGTGCTTCCGATGGTGCTACTTTTAAGATACGTTCATACACCAAGGCTGCTTTATCATAATCACCAGCAGCTTCATAGATATAACATAATGTACGTAATGCTTTGGTGTTGTTTCTAGAAATATACGCAAGATCGGCTCTCACTTTATCTGCCAATTCTTTATTAATGCCATCAAAATACTGCGCCACATCTACATAAAATTCTAATGGAGATTCTTGTGTCCGAGACATACGCTGATATAACTCAAATTGATCCTTCAAATTAGGTATTTCGCGTAAGCGTAGAATATATTCTGGTAAGCTAGACGCATCAATAGTACGCGTAGAAGATTCTGTATATTCATTACCGCTCACCAAAGCCGATTTCTGTGCCTTCTTCGCTTTGTTTTCAAAACTAACTTCTTTGGTCTTCACTAAAAATGCACCGCCAGCAGCTAAGGAACCATAACGAGAAGTCGCCGAAGCTGATTTTAATACCGTAATACTCGCTATCTGCTGTACATCTAGAAAATCTGGTGGATCTTGATAAGGCGTACCATTGACAATCCAAATAGGAGGAATCTGATTAGTAATAGACTGATTACCTCCTCGGATTTTATATACCACTTGACTACCACTATACAAACCGCCTTCAACAGTTACTCCAGATACTTTTCCAGTCATAAGCTGTCGTAAGTTGGTTGCCCCTGCACTAAAATCATTCTCTGTAATCTCTGCCGCAGCATAGCCTAGTTTGTCTTTATTTACTCTTCTACCATCACTACTCTCTATGGTATTATCCACTCGTTTATCGCCAGCAACAATCACTTCATCAAGCTCATCATTCTTAGGAGTAAGTGCGATTGTGCCCATATTCTGAGATTCAATCAGTACTTCTTTGGCAAACATACCAACCTTACTTACCACTAATACATCGCCTAGAGAAGCTCGAATCTCAAAACGTCCTTGAGCATCTGTATACACCTCATCAAAACTACCTTTACGCGTAATCGTCGCATCTGCTAAAAAGCCTTTAAGATCTTTTACAATGCCTGTTACTTGTAATTTAGAAGATTGATTTAATGTTGTTGTTCCTATAGACGTAACTTCTTCCGTATAATCATTGCCTTCTACTAAGGCAGAAGGGATTTCTTTATTCTCTACATTAGATTTACTATATGAAATGGTTGTTATTTTAATCACTCCTCCTCCTCCTTGTCCCGCTGCACTAGCAAAAGCAGAATTAATTACTTCTATCTTAGCAACAGTAGCAATTTCTATAACGGTTAATATTTGTTGGTCATAAAAAACACCGTCTAGAAGAACACCAAAAGGGGCATTTGTTGCAGAGCGAGGATTTAGAAGAATTTGTTCTTTATAAACTCCCTTAGCCTCTACTCCTGAAAATCTGTTTGAAATAAGGTCATAAATATTATGAGTGCTTAATTTTGCGATTTCATCTTGAGTTATCACTCTTGCAGAATACGGCTTCTTTTTATAGTCTTCATCTATAGCTTCTAACTTTTTTAATCTTTCTGACTTATTTTCTCCATTTAAAACGACTTCATCTAACACGTCATTTTTAGAAATTAGATCAACAGTATATGCCGTTTTTTCATCTACTAAAAACCCTTTGGGATACATTCCCAAATAATAAACAACCCATTGATCTCCTTCATTGGCAGGAAGATTAAAACTACCATCTGCTTTTGAGGTATATTCTTCAAAAGTTCCTTTTTTGGTAATAATTGCTCCTTGTATTGGATTTCCTTCACTTGTTACTTTTCCTTTTACTTGTCTCGTACTAGTAACAATGCCTCCAGATATAGATTGTATTTCTTCTGTATACTCATTGCCTTTTACAAGTGCTGAGTTTTTTCGTTTTGCTCTAGCTAATGGAACATTTTTAGTAGTAACGATAACGGCATTACCCTCGATAACAGGACCATACCGACTTGTGCTTATAGGAAACTCTACTGAAGGATCATCTTTTATAATAATCGACTCTATGTCTTTATCTACCACCGACAGTGCTTCATCAATAGTAGGGATTTTTCTGCCATTAATATAAAAATCTGGCTCGACTCCTTTAATCGTTAATTTTACGCCTTCCCAAGTGTATGAGATTTTTACTCTTTTAAAATGATCTCTAAGGACATATTCTAATGTTTTTGCATCAGGTCTAATATCTTCTGCCGTTATATAACGATGAAGAGCTCCTGTTACTCCGCCAGGAATATCAGCTATTCTTCTTCCTCTTATTTCTTTATCTCCTACAATAATCTTCTCAATACTCTTTTCTAAGACAACCTCATCCAATACATCATTTTCAGGAAGTAACTCAATGTCCATATTCTTTTGATCAGAGATCAGCACATCTTTAGGAAACATCCCTAAATAACGAAACTGTAGAATATCCCCTGCTGTTGCAGGAAGTTCAAAACTCCCATCTGCTTCGGTCAAATATTCTGTAAAACCTCCCTTTTTTGTGATAGACACTTCCTGTAAAGGCTTCCCAAGGCTTGTGATGGTTCCTTGTATGGTAGGACCTTTAGTCCTTTTTGTTTGTTGAGCAGTCACTGCTTCTTGAGAAGAAATACCGTTATACGCTTGTAACCTCGTGAAATCTCCTTGTGTATACAACGCAAGGGAATTCATATATTCATCTTTGACCGTTACCGTTTCGCTAGCAATAGCATATACAGGAATATTTTGAGAAACAGCAAGTGTCCCATAATTAGGGTTTCCGTTAGAACTCAGTATGACAGCATCTGCATCTTTGATCCCTAAAACATCATAATTAGAAGGACCATTGTAGATAAGTCCTTTTACGCTTTCGCGAAAGCGGGTCATATCTCCACCACGTATTTCTATACGCTCTTCACTACGAATCTGATAGTCAAAAATAACAAGAC
>CAKZKZ010000713.1 GCA_937124495.1 uncultured Dokdonia sp.
GCTATATTTGAAAACCCTTGGGTAGAATATGGTTTTATTATTTCAGGTATTTTACTTGCTTATTTTTCTTTAGGCAAGAGCCTTAAAGAACATCACAATCATAGTCCAACGTTAATGGCTGTTATTGGAGTGATCATCCTACTTGTAAGTCGGTTAGAACCACTACACAATTTTGAAGGTGCTTTAACTGTTTTTGGAGCTTTGTTCCTGGTAGTGGCACATGCAAAGAATATTCAAGTTGTTTACAGATTTAAAAAAGAAGCATGATATAACAAAGCTTGATTTTACTTTCCAATACAATACCTAACAATCTTTGTAAATACAGGGATTATGTCGTTTTGAGGTGTATGTAGGGTGGGAGACTTTGTTCGCTTTTGGTTGGATGAAGTTTTACAATAGCATATCGAGGTCGAAAATTTAATAGTATATTTAAGATTTATATATTTACAGGAATTTTCATAATTGATAGCTTTAGTAATGATAAAACATTTTATTTTTTTTCTTTTAATATTTATATACTCAACTTCTATTAACGCTCAAATTGATAAGTTTCAAGATAATAATATTGTTATAGATCGTTGGATAATGTCCAATCTTAGTTCTTGTTCTGCATCTGATATAGATAATGATGGAGATATTGATATACTAGCTACGAGATTAGATTCAAATGGTGCTGGAGTTGTATGGTTTGAGAATATGGATGGTCTAGGGAATTACAGTGAGCGTAAAGTAATAACTGAGGATGTTGTATTGGCTCGTCATGTTTATGCAGCTGATATAGATGGAGATGGTGATATGGATGTTATTTCTGCTTCAAGTAATGATAACAAAATTGCTTGGTATGAAAATTTAGATGGCAACGGAACTTTCGGGACTCAACAAATTATTGCAAATAACTTCACAGGAGCCCGAAGAGTTTTTGCAGCAGATTTGGATGGCGATTTGGATATGGACATATTGGCTACAGGAACGAATACCTCGAGTTTTGGAGTTTTTGCTTGGTATGAAAATGTGGATGGTCAAGGAACTTTCGAATTAGCACAAGTATTGGTTAATTCAGTTGGCGCAAAAGGAATAGCTGTTGCAGATGTAGACGGAGACGATGATTTAGATCTTTTTTACACTAAAGATTCTAATAATGGCCGAGTTTCTTGGTTTGAAAATATAGATGGTTTGGGTAGTTTTGGATCTCCACAATTAATTAAATTTAATCAAACAGGGGGTTTTAGCTCCGTATTTCCAGCAGATATAGATGGAGATGGGGACATAGATGTCGCATATACATATTCTAATAATGTTGGATGGAGTGAAAATATAGATGGTTTGGGAGATTTTGCTATAGATCATTTAATTAGTGAGACAGTAAATGCATCTAATGCTGTAGTTGCTGTAGATGTAGATGGTGATGGTGATTATGATATAGGGGCAACGTCTGAATCAAATAATGAGGTAATGTGGTTTGAAAATTTAGATGGAAATGGAGATTTTGATTTAGCAAATGTTTTTATGAATAAAGCAGACAATGCTCAATTTTTATTGGCTTTGGATATAGACTTTGATGGAGATCAGGATTTTGTATCTGCCTCACTAGATGATAGAAAATTAGTGTGGTATAATAATACAGATGGAAATGGGACTTATAGTTCCCCTATTAGTATTTCTAAAAACATAATTGGCTTGACATCTATAACAAATGGTGATATAGATGGTGATGGTGATATAGATATTATAAGTACTTCTACAAGTGATGATGAAATCTCTTGGTATCCTAATCTTAATGGAGAGGGTGATTTTAGATATGAGCATATTATATCTAATAATGAAGGGAATGGTGTTCCAATAAAAACAATACCGATAGATTTTGATAACGATGGTGATTTAGATATTATAACACTTTACAGTGCAGAAATTGTTTGGTTTGAAAACCTAAATGGATTAGGAGATTTTTCCTTTGCAATAAATTTGATTTCTAACGTCTTTAATATGAATACTCTTCATCTTGTAGATATAGATAATGATGGTGATAATGATTTAATAGGATCAGACTCTGATGATAAGTTAATGTGGTTTGAGAATGAAGATGGAATGGGAAATTTCGGTTCAGAACAAATCATTAATAATTATTTAGATATATCTAATACAATTCCTGCAGATGTAGATAATGATGGGTTTATAGATATTCTTTTTACACGCTACAGTCAACCTTCTACAGATGATATCCTTTTTTGGGTTAGAAATATAGATGGCACAGGAGCATTTGGTGCAGGAGGACTAATAACAGATAATTCTATTAGAGATCCCGGAAACATAGAGGTTGGGGATATTGATAATGACGGAGATATTGATGTAGTGGTAGGATCAACTTTTTACAATCGATTGTCAATATTTGAAAATTTAGATGGGATAGGAAATTTTGGAACTCAAATAGATATTGACGTTTCAAATACTGCCTCTGGAGATGATTTTAAAATTATAGATTTCAATAATAATGGCAAATTAGACATTATTTACGATGGAACTTCAGGAATTGCTTGGGCTCAGAATATAGATGGTCAAGGTACTTTCGGGAACGATATGCTTATTTCTGAAGCGTCGGCTAAAATTGTGGAGGTTTCAGACTTTGATAATGATGGGGTTATTGATGTTGTTTCTGCTAATACAATTGCTAATACATTTATGAGGTGGCACAAAAATCTTTCTGATTTCCTATCTATTGAAGATTCTAACTTAGTAACCAATACTAATGCTATTCAAATTTATCCTAATCCTGTTGTAGATTTCTTAATGGTTGATATTGATAATACGCTATTACTAGAAAAAGTTGAAATATACTCTATTTTAGGTAGAAAAATTAATACTATAAATTCGTCAATCATAGATTTAAGTGAATTAACTTCTGGATTATATATTTTAAAAGTATATACAGATCAAGGGACTTTTATTTCTAAATTCATAAAAGATTAACACATTGTAATTAAGGTAAGGTCAAGTTAAAAGAAAACAAACGTCAACTAAAGGCAATTCTACTTCCCAATACAAAAATTTGCAAATATATATCCCAATAACTCATCATTAGTAACTTGCCCTGTAATCTCTCCAAAGTGATATAAAGCCTGACGTATATCTATTGCCATGAGATCTCCTGAAAGATCGGTGTCAAGACCGTATTGTACTTTTTCGATTTCTTCAAGGGCTTTGAGTAGGGCATCATAATGTCGAGAGTTGGTAACAATGGTTTCATTAGTACGTAAGGCACCCGTGTTTACGAAATCTAGTAATTTCGCTTTAAGCGAACCAATACTTATAATTTCTCCTTAAGTGCTTTTCTCCAAAAGTAGAGTCCAAAAATAAGTGTTACTACCGCAAACATAATCCCGTTTTCACCAAGCCAATGTTCGGTTCCTTCTATCTTTATAGTTAATGGAGGGAATATTTTCTGAACAAATACATTACTTACTGCGTGAAAGATGACAGCTGGCCATAAACTCTTTGATTTGAAGGCGTAATAGGTCATGATAAATGACATAGAGATGATAACGATAAAAAAAGTAATCAATTCTAAGTAGATGTTTTCACCATAATAGACAATCAATGGCCAATGCCAAGATGCCCAAATGAATCCGCTAAAAAATGAAACACCTGTAAAAGAGAATACCTTTCTTAATTCATAAATAAAGAAACCTCGCCAACCGATTTCTTCTCCCAATGTAGTAGCCATTGCTCTAACAACGCCCACAGTCCCTAATAAAATGATTGCTATAATCAAAGCAAATGTTGGTGTTAGGGTTCCAATGCCTATTAACTTAAGTTCTTTAGCCCATTCCATAATGACTTCTTGATCTGGTAATCCTCCAAGTGCAAAAAGCCAGATGGATAGGTATGTAATTGTGACGTATACCGCGGGAACAGCATAGGACAAGCGTATATATTTCCAATGTCCCCAATCCCAATGTAGGGAAGAGATAGGTCGCCCTCTCAACTTTAGTGTGACTATAGCCGCTATAGCTGGGCACCACATTAACCCTCCAATATACATGCGGGAAGGATATAAGTTGACTATTGCATAATGAAATAGAGAACTTATAATTGTAACAAAAGCGAGGAAAATAAAGATTGTATTCCAAGTTTTTTTTCGTTCCGTTAAATTTTCTTGCATTTGAACTTACTAGTTGGTTTGTAAATGGAAGACGAAGAGTTCGTAGTATTGTTACATTGCGCCTAACGGTCTAGTGTATGATTTCGTTGCGTGTTTCAGCAATTAAATTAGCAAATACTAACCGAATAACATGTCTGTTAAGAATGGTTAAAGTTGGCTATT
>CAKZKZ010000714.1 GCA_937124495.1 uncultured Dokdonia sp.
TATGCTATAGTTTCTGGACAGCCTTTGAAGACTTGTTTAATGGCTTTTTGAAACTTAGCTTTTGCTTTTTTCATACTAAACCCAACGCCCTTTTGATCCATCAAAATTATGGCATAATCTTCTTTATCATTACTTAAATATACAATGGTCCCCGCATAGACACCACCTTTTTGGAACGATCCACTAGTATATACATTATACGAATAAATATTGATCCTATCATCATAAGTCAAGGGAAGCATTGCATTTTTTCCAGCATCAACTAGGTTCAATTTCTTATCTAATGTCTTTAATTTCATGTTCCAAAGCTCCTTATTCTCATCACCATCAGGAACAATAATTTTAGTTACATCACTTGATGGAAACTCTAATCGCTCTCCATCATCTGTTACAATTTTTATAGTCTTAGCATCTAAACCCAGTTTATTTTCAATTGACAATGGATCTATTCTCGATAAGAAACGTTGTTTCAACTTCAAAACTTTCCCTTTTTGAGTGCTCCCATCATTAAAGACAAGAGTTATTTCTCCCTCTTGCATTCTTACAACAGTTTTTCCTTGACTATATGCCAATATTGGGAAGTTAAAAAGTACTATAATCGCAAAAATTGTAACGTATTTTCTCATTGCATATATGTTTTTTTATAAATCCTTATATTAAATGTAGTCATTTTTATTAAACTCACCTGTTGTACATTATGACTTAAAACAAAAAAGTCATCTGTACAGTTAAACAACAAAAGAAACATAAAATGCATTTCATATAGTACAATCAAATAATCCCCTTCACCTCTTCAAAATCCAATCCGCCGTAATTACCACTACTCATTAATAGCAACGCTGTATTTTCAAAAGTTTGACCAAATAAGAATTCTTTAAATTGAGTAGGATCTGTATAAATCACAAGATCTTCTCTCTGGAACGCTGTTGCGATTTGCTCTTCTGTTACTTTTTCGAGTTTTTTAATTTCCACGGCATGTGGAGAATAAAACACCACAGCTACGTCTGCCGTATCAAGAGCGCCTTGGTATTCGGTAAGAAATTCAGCATTCAAACTACTGTAGGTATGTAATTCTAAACAAGCCACTACCGTCCTGCCTGAATATTGCTCTTTAACAGCATTCGTCGTTGCACTTACTTTAGAAGGACTGTGTGCAAAATCTTTATAAGCTACATTGGTGGCACTCTCTGCTATTTTTTCTAAACGTTTTGAAGCTCCTTTAAAAGTGGCAATCGCTTCGTAAAAATCTTCTTCAACAACACCCATGTGTTGGCAAATCCATTTCGCGCCAGCTAAATTATTCAGATTATGTTTTCCAAAAATCTCTACAGGCATTAATCCTTCTGGAGTATCTAATAGCGTTTCACCATCTACAACCTCATAAACAGGTGTTTCATACGGATACTTCTTGATATGCGCTGTTGCATTTTCGACGACATTCACAACTTCTGCATCTTCGGTATTATACACCATTGCTCCACCATTCGTCATACTATTGACAAATATTTGGAACTGCTCTACGTAATTTTCAAATGTTGGAAATACATTAATATGATCCCAAGCAATCCCGCTTAACAAGGCAATATTAGGTTTGTACAAATGAAATTTAGGACGCCTATCTATTGGACTACTCAAGTATTCATCTCCTTCCAGAACGATAAAATCATTCTCTTCTGTAAGATGCACCATAGTTTCAAAACCCTCTAGTTGAGCTCCTACCATATAATCGACTTCCTTTTCCCAATAATGCATCACATGCAAAATCATAGAAGTAATCGTCGTTTTTCCGTGCGATCCTCCTATCACCACACGTGTCTTATTCTTTGATTGCTCGTATAAATACTCAGGATACGAATACACAGTAAGCCCTAATTCTTGTGCTTTATGCAACTCAGGATTATCTTCTTTTGCATGCATTCCTAGTATAACAGCATCTAGATTACTTGTTATCTTTTCTGGAAACCATCCAAAAGCTGCTGGTAATAATCCATACTTCTCTAGACGAGATTTAGAAGGATCAAAAATGGTATCATCACTTCCTGTGACTTGGTATCCTTTATGGTGTAACGCTAAGGCTAGATTGTGCATAGCTGCACCTCCTATGGCTATAAAATGTACGTTCATATATCGTGTCTATAATCAGATTTAAAAATAAGATTAAATTCTAGAAAAGATGCTTTTTTATATTCTATTTCCGCTTTCGCGAAAGCAAATTCAGAAACATCTGATTTATATTACTTCTTGTAAAAATCATACGTCGTTTGTTCAACCTGCGGATCAAGTTTAAGAGTAAACTTCGTTACTTTTCCATTTACAACTTCAAATGGAAAAATAGACTCCCCATAAAGCACCTCATTAAAACTCGCAAGGAACTCATTGTCTTTTGTATGTTTCAAAATTACCTTTAGATGTTTATGGTGCTCAAAATCTATGTGTAATTCGTTATTTTCTTTTTCTATTTTAATCCACCCATACACCTCATTCATATAGGTTCCTTCAAATTTAGAAAGAGATACAGATGGTTTATTCTTTTCTGCAACTAGTGTTTGCCAAGCTTCTTTTTGTTTCTTTTTATTTGCTTGATTTTGCAAAAAATAACTGTAATACAGATTACTTAATCTCTTATTAGGCTTTTCTAAATAGGCATCTAAAATATCATATTTCAGTCCTTCAAAAAGATAATTACTATCCGTATTTGTCAAGATAACAATCCCTAAATTCTTTTCAGGAAGCATTGTAACTGAGGTAACATACCCATGAATACCACCTGTATGCATGATTAATTTATTTCCTTCATACGCTTCAATATCCCATCCTAAACCATATAAGCTAAAAGGATTTCTAGCACTTCCCATTATAGATCTAGGTGTTCTCGTAGCTGTAATTGCTTTTGCAGGAATTACCTGTTTACCCTTATACTTTCCATCTGCTAAGAGTGCTAACACCCATTTACTCATATCTACAATAGAAGAAGAGATACTTCCCGCAGGTGCAGTAGCATCTATATCTCCATAATCAATCACTACAGGCTCTCCATCAATGAGTGTATGCGCTAGTGTTCTATTATTTGACCGTGAAATATCTTTAGATAGTGCTAAAGAATTCTCCATCTCTAAAGGTGTAAAAATCTTTTCTTGTAATTGTTCTGCCCATGTTTTATTGGTAGCCGATTTTATAATTTCCCCAGCAATGGTATATCCTGTATTAAAATACCCCCAAGTCTCTCTATACTGATGCGTAGGTGTTATTAAAGCAAACTTTTTAATAATCTGCTCTGAAGTAAGTTCATTATCAAAATTTAAAAAATCTCCTTGAAATGTCTCAAAACCAACTCTATGAGATAATACATCTACAATATCGACTTTCTGAGTAAGCCACGGATCATGCAATTTAAAATAAGGCAACCATTTTACAACAGGATCTTTAAGCGAAAAAGCATCTTCTTGTTCCAATGTTGCCATGAGTGTAGCAGTAAATGCCTTACTATTACTCCCAATCATAAACAACGTATTCTCATCTATAGGCGTATTTGATTCATAATCAGTAACACCATTTGTATAAGTTTTAACGACTTTCCCATCCTTTATAATGGCAACAGCTAGTGCTGGAATTTTCCATTGTGCTTGTTCTGATTTTAAATAGGTATCTAAACTATCTTTTATAAAAGAAGGAAGCTCCTCTTGTGCACAAAGAGTTACACTTACAAAAGCCATAAAAAAGCTTAAAGCAATAGATTTTATTTTCATAGTGTAGACAAAATTTTAAATATATTAAACAACAAACAACGTTAAATAATGATATACTAATCAAGTTGTTTTATTAAGGAATATTCAAGTACTTATGTGTCTGTAAAGAGATTTTCCATTTAGGATTTTCCATTACATAATCAACAATAAGCGGCACCATTTTATCTCTAACAGACCATTCTGGCTGAAGATAAAGGATACAGTCTTTAGATACTTTTGCAGCCTGCTCTTCAGCAAAAATAAAATCACTTTTATTGTATACAATGACTTTCAGTTCATGTGCTTTTTGAGAAACTTCTATTTTAGGCAACATTCTCTTTTTGGGAGAAAGACAAATCCAATCCCAATCTCCAGAAAGAGGGTATGCTCCTGAAGTTTCAATATGGACTTGTAAACCTCTTTCTTTCAATAAACTTGTAAGAGGCTTCATATCCCACATCAAAGGTTCGCCACCTGTCACCACAATGGTATCACTATATTTGGCTGCATTATCTGCTATTGTCACAGCTTCGGTAGGTGGATGAATCGCTGCATCCCAACTTTCTTTCACATCACACCAATGACATCCAACATCACAACCACCTACACGTATAAAATACGCAGCGGTTCCTTTATGATATCCCTCTCCTTGAATGGTATAAAACTCCTCCATCAAAGGAAGTAATTCTCCTAAATCTACTCGTGATTGTACGGCCTCTTTTGTCATAAGATGCAAAGATAGGAAGTATTAAGATAGTATCTGACAAATATTGTGTAACCTACAAAGCTACCTTTTTCAAAAAGATTTATCGTCTTTTAAAAAACAATACAATAGCAGCTACAAGTGCAACACTACTTGAAACCCCTAATGCTAAATAGCTAGTCCATAAAGAAAAGGCATCTGCTAAAGAACCCATAATAGCAGGTCCAGCCATAAACCCTACAAAACCCATTCCAGCGACGATAGAAATTCCCTGAGAAGAGGTAACCCCTTTTGCTTTTCCAGCCACTCGAAATAACTCTGGAATAATGACAGAAAACCCAATCCCAACAAAACCAAATCCACATAGACTTAATCCCAGTGATCGCGATAAAATAGCCATGTACCCTACAATCGCAATAAGCAACCCATATATAATAATTCGATAAGAACCTATACGAGTACTAACCGCGTCACCAAAAAATCTTCCTATGGTCATGGCAGCACTAAAAATAACAAACCCAAAACCAGCTAACCATTCCAAAGATACTCCGACAACGTCTTCAAGATATAATTTACTCCATTGCTCCAAGGATCCTTCACTACCCATTACAATAAAAGAGATAATAGTTAACGCAAAAATAGGTTTCAATAATTTTAATGAAAATCCTGTCTGCTGCTTATCAATTGGTTTGTTTACAATTCTTATAAAGTTCTTAGATAAGAAAACATTGGTTACTATGATCACAAGTGCAACAACAGCTATGTGAGCAAAAGAAAATATCACAGACCCAATAACTAGACTCCCTATTCCTGCACCTAAAACACCTCCTAAACTAAAAAAAGCATGTGCAGCACTCATAAAATGAACATCATCTTCTTTTTCCAATTCAGATACAAGGGCATTCATCGCTATATCGGTAAAAGCACTACTAATTCCTGCTAGAAATAAGCTTACACATAATAAAATCAATGATGGAGCTACAATAGGAAATAAAAAAAGTAAAGCAAAAACTACAATCCCATACAACGTAGACTTTCCTACTCCTATAGCATCGATAAGCTTTGAAGAAAAAGTGACTGCAAAAAGGCCTCCAACCGCATAGCAAAACAAAGCAATCCCAATATCCCCATCATCTATTGCTAACTTTTCCTTTACTCTCGGAATATATAACACCCATGTTCCTACCATAATATTGATAGAAGCAAACACCCATACCGGGGCAAAATATCGCTTTCGCGAAAGTATTAAAAAGAGAGAATTCATCGTGTTAAAACTACTAAATCCCAAAGAATAAAACTGACAAACTATCCATCAAACTACGAAAACGTTTACGTAAATTCCTTTCTACATCGCGGTATAATACGTATTTTTATACCAACTCTTATTTGAAAGTAACTACAAGAAAAATTGAATTATTTTTATAATATGTGTTAATGAAAATCTAAGCATAGCCTTTGTTACGGTTGTATTTTATTTAGAAGCAGATTGTAAAAAGAAACATTTTAATTAGGTAGTTTTAGGTAAGAGTTGGTATTACACACATAAGAATCATCGATGACAGTATCCAAAACTACCTATCAAAATACACTCGCTTTCGCGAAAGCACAAGACACTCAAGACCCACTTTCTCATTTTAGAGATCGTTTTTATCTCCCTGTAGATAAAGAAGATAATCCACTTGTTTATATGTGCGGAAACAGCCTCGGCTGTCAACCAAGATCTGTAGCGCTCTATCTAGAACAAGAACTCAATGATTGGGCAAACCTAGGGGTAGAAGGGCATTTTGATGCAAAAAACCCTTGGATGCCGTATCATGAATTCCTCGCCAATCAAATGGCAGACATTGTAGGAGCTTTACCAAGTGAGGTTGTCATTATGAATACATTGACCACAAACCTACATTTAATGATGGTCTCTTTTTATAGACCGACATCTACACGTCATAAAATTATTATAGAAAGTGATGCGTTTCCATCAGACAGATATGCCGTAGAAAGTCAGATCAAACATCATGGACATGATCCTGCTGAAAGTCTTATTCTATGGCAACCTAGAGAAGGAGAGGATTTATGCCGTTATGAAGACTTAGAAGCACTCGTACAAGAACACGGAGACAGTATAGCACTCTTGTTAATAGGAAATACCAATTATTATTCTGGGCAATGCTATCCAATTGATAAAATCACACAATTAGGACATAACAATGGTAGTAAAGTCGGTTTTGATTTGGCACATGGCGTAGGTAATATCATGCCAAACTTACATAAGAATGGACCTGATTTTGCTGTTTGGTGTACTTATAAATATTTGAATAGTGGTCCCGGAAGTTTAGGAGGTTGCTTTGTACACGAGCGTCATCATAGTAATACAGAACTCAATCGCTTTTCTGGTTGGTGGGGACATAATAAAGATACGCGTTTTAATATGCGACATGGATTTGACCCCATCCCATCTGCCGAAGGATGGCAATTATCCAACCCTCCTATTTTATCGATGGCAGCTGTGAAAGCTTCTTTAGATATTTTCGCGGAAGCGGGCATGAAAAATTTACGCACAAAATCAATCCATCTTACAGGATACTTAGAGTTTTTACTAGACGATTTAGACAATGATCGCATCTCAGTGATTACGCCTAGAGATCCTGAACAACGAGGTTGTCAGTTATCAATTCAAGTAAGAAATGCAGATCGTAGCTTGCATGACCAACTCACCAAAGCTGGTGTAATTTCAGATTGGCGCGAGCCGGATGTGATTCGTGTGGCTCCTGCTCCACTCTATACAAGTTATGAAGATGTGTATGAACTTGTACAGCGATTAAAACAAATTTTATAAATTAAGATGTACTCTCTTCCTTTGGGAGAGATATTTGAAAGACAGAGAGACAATGCATATACCAAAAATCTATAAAAATGAAGATCCTGAACACATTAGATCTTTTATAAAAGCAAATAGCTTTGGAATCCTTGTCACCAATAAAGATGGTGTTTCTCTTGCTACGCATATTCCACTAGAATACGCACAAAAAGAAGATGGAACCGAAATACTACATGCACATATCTCAAAAGTAAATGAGCAATGCCCCCATATTATAGACGGAACAGAAGCCTTATGTATTTTTAATGGTCCGCATAGTTATATTTCTAGTAGTTGGTATGATTTTGAAGAGGTTCCTACGTGGAATTATATTGCTGTGCAAGTACGCGGGAAATTCACCGTATTGGATAAAGAAGGATTATGGAATTCTGTAAAAACCTTAATGCATACATATGAGGATGGACAAGAAAAGCCTGTCCGTATGGAAGATCTTTCTGAAAAAACATTGAGACAAATGAATGGCATCATGGGTTTTGAAATTGCGATATCATCTATAGAAGCGGCTCATAAGTTATCTCAAAACAGAGATGATAAGAACCATGCAGCTGTTGTTGATCATTTACGTAAAACTGGTGATACGGGCAGTCAAGCTGTTGCTGATGAAATGGAAAAATTAAGGGATAAATAAAATAATTCATTTCTAACTAAAGTACCTTTTTTCTAATCTTCAAAAAAGTTGATTTTATAATACGTTTTATTATCAGTTTCGATCAACCAAACTCCATTTTTTTTGCTTTCCGCTTCCAAAAAAACTTTCTTTTTACCTCTAGAAATCCCTTTAACATACTTCCTTATTTCCTCATTTGCCTTAAGATATGTAAGCGCGCTAGGGGTAAAGGCTACTTTTGGGTATGCTCTTAATGTATTATGAGCTTTAATAAAATATGTAAACTCTATTCCCTGAAT
>CAKZKZ010000715.1 GCA_937124495.1 uncultured Dokdonia sp.
ACTAACCATAGAAATAATAGTACGCAAAATCACCACTTCCCTAGTATACATGCGCGATTAAATTCGTTATTTTACTGATTTTCAGTAAAATTTAGTAAAATATACCTAGTACTGGGTATGTTTTGACTAGGTTTATAAAAACATCTTTGGAAGATAAAATTTATTCTATAAGGCTAATAAAAAACAGAATATTTTGTAACAATTAATATGTTCCATTTTATTTAACATATTAGTTTACGATATAAAATTGAATATAATTTAAATTGTTTATATGAGTTATTCTGTTACTGAAGAAGAAGCGCATGATGTACTTGAATATTATGAAAATTTAATATTGCGATCACCATATGTAAAATACATAGCTGTTGTAAAAAGTGATAACATAATTCGAGGGTATTCGTTAGAAATTGGAGTTACTAGATCAGATAAAATTTTTCCAAATAATAAATTATCAGCTAAAAATATATATTTAGGAAGATTTAAAGAATTTGAAATTCCAACTAGCTTACCAATACCATCTATATATAAAAAAGTACTTAGTGTAAGTTCGGAAATGAGTCATGCAGAAGTTTTTTTTGAAAGAAAAGATAATTGTTTTATAAGAACAATAATAACAAACACAAATGATTATTCACTAATCAATGATATAGTGAATAAAGAACATTATTATAAAATAGGCAAATATGATTTTATCGAGAAAGAAAGAGAATGGAAAAATTACCGTTATGGCGGGCAACCAATTAAAATGTACCAAAATATTGAACAAACAAATTTTACACAACCAGGTACTCTTGGATGCATATTTGAATTATTAGAATTTCCTGGCGAAATATTTGGATTATCAAATTGGCATGTAATTTCAGGTAACAAACATAAATACGGTAGTAAAATTTTTAGTCACCCAGACAACAAAGAAATAGGGGAATTATTTTGGGATAATTTAAATATTCATAGTGAAATAGGTGTTTTTAGATTAAATGATTACTGTAAAAATATTTTTGAAAAAAAATTTCCAAATGGAGTTCCAAAATGGAGAATTATACCTCCTAAAATTGGAATGGAAGTTTTTCATTACGGATTTGGGACTGAAGATGAAAATCCTGGAGAAGTTCCTCAAAAAAAAATACGCTCAATTAATGCTACAGTAAAGGTTAATCAAAAATTTTTCAGAAACAGGAAAAGAATTTTCAAAAATCAAATTTTAATTGAAGATTTTACTAAAGATGGAGATTCAGGTTCTTGCGTTCTTACAAAAGAAAATGGAAGTAATATTATATCTATAGTAGGTCTCAATTTTAGTATATCCCAATATAGTCAAACATTTGGAACATATGAATATATAGATTATTCCATAGCTAATAATTTAAGCCTAATTTTAAATCAACTTTTTGATAAAAAACAAGAAGTATATAATTTTAATTCTAAAGATATTGATACTGGGATAAACAATTATTTAATAGATAAATTCACACTAAAAAATTTCTAAAATTATTATTAACTTAAACCTTTTGAAATGAGCAATATTTATTCACTTGTAGCAAAAAATAATGTAAAATTAAGAATTTGGAATCCTTCTAATACTACAGAGCAAATTTTTTATTCTGATGATGATATTAAAATAGATGCTAAATTCTCTTGGAATCCAGCTAATCCAAATGAAGTGACAGAAATAAATTTTAAATTAACTAATTTGGATAAAAAAAAATATGAATTATGCAAAGTAGGTAGAAAAGTACCCAATAATACTGATTTTACGGATAATGCAAGGAAATGTTATAATGGAGAGATTGGAGATTTTTACTTTATTTATCTTAATGAGAATCCAACAGCAAATCCTAATTTAGAATTGAAAGTAACTATTGGAAAAAAAGAAGTTCTCAATCTTGAAAAGGGAAATTTCGTTCCTATACTCTTTAAAGTAAATGATAAATGTCCAACTCCTCCAAACTGTAATCTTGATGATGGCAGTCCTAAGACAAAAGATGGCACTATAATAGTAAGTATTTGATAGAAACTACTTATAAAATAAAAACATTCATTTTTCCAGTAATATTTTTTATTACTGGTTTTTGCGTTGGACAAACTAATAATTTAATAGATATAAAAGATCTAATTAATCAGTGGGAATTAAAAGATGCCATAAATAAAATAGATAAACTACAATCTTCTTATGATCGCAATTCTTATGTATATTTAAAAAGTATTTATTATCAAGCCAAAATTCTTAAAAGACAAGACAATCATGGTCTTGCATTTAAAAAATTTTTAGAAGCTAGAAAAGGACTAAGAAAATTAGATAGTCTTTATTCTGTATCTGAAGTGAACTTTGAAATATTTGACTTATTAGATCAACAAAATGATCTGAAAATTAATAAAGCTACTTATGGTAAAGAATTTATTGATTTTGCCTTATCTAAAAAAAATACATCTTCATTATTACGTGCTCGAGCACATTTAATTAATGCAAGTTTATCTTGGGATATTGAAAGTATTGATATTACTATTAATCATTACAAGAGATCCATATTAGAACTCAAACGAAAGCCATATCCTATAAAAATTGCAGCTGTCGAAATGAATATTGGATCTGTGTATAAAGATCAAACAGAAGATAATGATTCTGCTTGTTACTATTACGATAAAAGCTTATACTTTTTTAAACAAAACAATATACCTAGTCTAGA
Source organism: uncultured Dokdonia sp. (assembly GCA_937124495.1). Taxonomy (GTDB): domain Bacteria; phylum Bacteroidota; class Bacteroidia; order Flavobacteriales; family Flavobacteriaceae; genus Dokdonia. Next base: position 2,685 of record CAKZKZ010000715.1, read on the forward strand.
AGATATTTGTTACAATAATCTAGCTGAGTTATATGAAAAAATGGGAAATCATTTTATAGCTGCAAATTATTTTGAGAAATCTAATAATGGAACTGATGTTAAAGAATACAATATTAAAACAAGAGCTGTTATTTATAAGAATAAAATATCATCCTTTAAAAATTTAAATAATAAAGATAGTATATTAAAATATTCTGAATTATTACATTACGTGAGAGATTCAATAGGCAATCAATCTCAACAAGAAGCTTTAATAAAATATCAAGCTTCTGAAAAAGAAAAGCAAATAATTAAAGAAAAATCCAAAACAAAACAAATCACCATAGCCCTCGCCTCCATCCTCCTCCTCGGCTCCATCATCGCCTTACTTGTCTACCGAAACACCAAACGAAAACAACGTATTGCAGAACAGGATCGCGAACTCCAAATCCAAAAGACAGAGACTATTTTGAAGGAGAAAGAACTGGAAACCATTAATGCGATGGTCTCCGGACAAGAAAAAGAACGCTTACGACTCGCAGGCGAGTTACATGATAATCTCGGAAGTACACTTGCTACGGTACGCATGCAAGTAGAAAATTTGGAACGCAATCTAGATAAAGTAGACGACCCCAAAGCATTGCTTCAAAAAACGAATGTGCTCGTCAATGAAGCGTATGATAAAGTACGATCCATCTCTCACCAACGTAATAGTGGAGTGATGGCTAAAGACGGCCTCTTACCTGCGGTTCAAAAGCTGGCGCGTACGTTGTCTTCTAATAACCAACTTCAGGTAGACGTACAGGATTTTGGATTGGAAAATAGAATTCCCAACGAGTTAGAAATTACCATCTTTAGAATCATCCAAGAATTAGTGACCAACATTATAAAACACGCTCAAGCGAGCGAAGCAAATATTTCCTTGACGCAGCATGACAACGAACTCAATATTATGGTCGAAGACAATGGGAAAGGATTTAAAGTCGGGAAACTCCAAGAAAAAGACGGAATGGGACTCGGCAATATAGAACGCCGTATAGAGCATTTAGAAGGCACTATGGAAGTCGATAGCATGCCTGGAAGGGGCACGAGTGTGAGTATTGATATTCCGCTTCAACAGGATCAAGGTGACACATAATCATCATAAAGCCATACATTTACAAATAGTCGTGTTTGATTTAGACGTAAGACGTAAGACGTAAGACGTAAGACAAAAATATAAACCATTTGAGAAGTAGTTATACATACTCTTAGAAAATTGTATCGCACTGACCGAGTATAAAATCATATAGCAAATAAGAATACATCACAAACATCGGTAATTTCGATACAATTTGCTTTCAGCAAATCACTCAATCACCTACAACAATTAAGCGTATTAACAACTAAACAATTAAGCACACAAAATGATCACCGTAGCCATCGCCGAAGACCACCAATCCCTTATTGACGGAATCGAATTGCTTTTGAAATATGAAGAAGGAATTTCTATTATAGGAACCTCAAATGATGGAAAGAAACTGTTGGAGATTGTACGCCTCAAGCAACCTAAAGTAGTGATTATGGATATTCGGATGCCAAAATTGGATGGAATTGAAGCGACTAAGATCATTACTAAAGAATTTCCACATATCAAAGTCATAGCCTTCTCTATGTTTGATCAAGATGAAGCAGTCATCCAAATGCGAGATGCCGGCGCCAAAGGGTATATCTTAAAGAATAGTCCGTTGGAGGAGCTTCTGAATGCGATTATGGCTGTCATGCAAGGCAAGATCTATTATGATACGGGTATTGATCAGCAGTTATTTGATCACAATGGAGTTCTTGATGCCCAGGGTCAACGTACAAAAACGAAAAAAACCAAACCTTTATTATCTAAAAGCGAACGGGAAATCTTAAAGCTCATCGCTCAAAACAAAACCTCATCAGAAATTGCAGATGTCCGATTTACAGCCGTTTCTACCGTAGAAAAACATCGTAAAAACATGATGCGCAAATTAGGACTTAGTGGTAAAGGCGAACTTCTTAAATATGCGATACAAAAGAAGTATGAATTTTAAGCCGAATACCCTTTTCCCCAACCCTAAAGGGAGAGGTATTCTAAAAAATCTAATCAGTTAGAACATTTTTGCTCCCTTTAGATACTGTGGAAAAACGAAAGTTTAATACCAGTGATTACCTAGTCATCTAGTATATACGTTCGCATACCAGTCTGTTAATAGACATGAGCAGGTACATACTATTTCTGAAAATCATAGTACATCCAGATTAAAACACCTTAAACAAAGCACACTACTCATTATCAGTATTTTACTAGTAAAATACTAAAAACACCACACCTGTAAATTTAAAACTAGTATCTCTATCGCTCAAATTTTAACAGATAAATAGTATATTAAACACCTTAAAAAACCAAATAGTAGGCAATTTTCAAACAAACCATAACTACTATTTTTAACTCATGAAAAACCATTACACATGAAAAAAAGCATCCTAGCCATCGCATTTATCTTAGTATCTATTTGTAGTAGCTTCTCTCAAGCCCGAGACTTTGACGGTCTCTGGAAGGGAGTTATGGAAAAGGAAGATGGAGAAAAATATACACTTACCTTATTTATTGAAGATAATAATGTATATGCAGTTACAGAAGATGATGAAGGTGATTTAATAAAAGATAGACAATTTGAAGTACAGACAAGTAAAGGATATGGAGAACACTTGAATTTTTTCTGGTCCAATAAAGGCGGAGTATGGACAGAAACACAAATGTTTTCTCTTTCTTGGTCTTCAGAATCTGAATTATCTGTCTTTCACATGAGACATGTTTCTAATAAATCTGACGAAATAGACGGAAATACAGATTGGGGCTATTTTGCCAAAGGAACTCTCCAATAAAAGCAACATACATAACCATATATAAAAGCGGGGTGTCTTGACGGATATCCCGCTTTTATTTTACTAGTATTTTCTTATAAATACCTAATGATGGGTATTTTACCAAGCTCTTTTTCTGAGTAGCTTTATCCTATGAATACTTCCCAAAAAATCGTAGCACTCATTGAGAATGCGTGCCTACAAAACGAACAATTAAATACTAACCAAACTTTAGAGATCATCACTGCCTACAGAGCGATTTCTAATGATCCTGAATTGATAGACAAGATTCTGCATCTCATC
>CAKZKZ010000716.1 GCA_937124495.1 uncultured Dokdonia sp.
GGTATTGAATATGCCGATTTTATAATCATCCCAGATTTGTTAAGTTCAAATAAATCCTTGCCTTGGTCGGAGAGTTTTATTGAGCGTTTTAGTGACAAGTGGGATTGGAGGTGGTTAAGTATGAATACATCCTTACCTTGGTCTGAAAGTTTGATTGATCGCTTTAGAGGTAAGTGGTGTTGGGATAGATTAAGTATTAATACAGCTCTGCCCTGGTCAGAGAGTTTTGTTGATCGTTATGCTGATAAGTGGAATTGGACATGGTTAAGTAGTAATACAGTTTTACCTTGGTCAGAAAATTTTATTGCACGATATGCTGATAAATGGGATTGGTGTAGAGTGTACATAGGGGAGGGATATGAGGGGGGCATGTATCAAGGTTATGGATATTTAGCAGATAATGAAGCAATTCCTTGGTCAGAAAGCTTGCTTGAACGTTTCAGTGAATGGCCTACAAGTGAATGTTACGAGAATTCCAGTGAACTCTTTGAACATTTGTTACATAAGCCAACAATACCTTGGCCTGAAAAATTGCTTGAGCACTTTGTTGCACACAAGGACAGTTGGGTATGGGAATGCCTTAGTAAAAATACAACACGCTCTTGGTCGGCGAGGTGTATTTTGCGCTATGCAGACATGTGGGGCTGGAAAGATTTAAGCGCAAATATAGCTTTACCTTGGTCAGAGGGGTTGATTGAGCGTTATGTTGATAAGTGGAACTGGAAAGGTTTAAGTGAGAATACAGCTTTACCCTGGTCTGAAAGTTTGATTGAACGTTATGCGGATACGTGGGGCTGGAACGATTTAAGTAAAAATAAAGCTTTACCCTGGTCTGAAAGCTTGATTGAGCGTTATGTTGATAAGTGGAACTGGAAAGGTTTAAGTGAGAATACAGCTTTACCTTGGTCAGAACATTTGATTGAGTGTTATGCTGATAAATGGGACTGGGAAGGTTTAAGGGAGAATACAGCTTTACCCTGGTCTGAAAGCTTGATTGAACGTTATGTTGATAAGTGGGACTGGAAAGCATTAAGCGGAAATACAAATTTACCCTGGTCTGAAAGCTTGATTGCGCGTTATGTTGATAAGTGGAATTGGGACTGCCACTGGCAAGGTTTAAGCCAAAATACAGCTCTGCCTTGGTCTGAAAGTTTAATTGAGCGTTATGCGGATAAGTGGAATTGGGACTATTTAAGCGGAAATACAGCTATACCTTGGTCTGAAACATTGATTGAGCGTTATGCGGATAAGTGGCCCACATATGTTTTTGGAAATAATAAAAGCGAATCTTTAGCAAGACTTATTAAAAATATTGATAAAAAAGTAATCATTGAAATTATGAAAGTGCTTCCAAAAGCTTCATCAAATGTGGAATTGTAACGGTATGACCTTAAATGGTTCATCTGATAATAAACAAGACACCGTCTAAAATTAAGGGTAATAATGCTTGAAATAAGAAGAGGAACAGCAGCTAGAAGTTATGAAAATACATTTTTTCGTGAGTTCTCTAATAACTTAGCTGCCATGTTTGATAAATATTCATTAGATGGTTTATTAATAGCGAATTCTGAATGTGAAGCAGAGCCAAGATTACAAATTGATGCGTTACTAATCACCGCAAATACAATATGTTTGATTGATTTTAAAAATTTTGAAGGTGATATCTTTTTACCTCAAGATGATAACGATTTTTCTGATGGAAAATGGGTAAATAAGAGCAATGAAATAATTAAAGGGGGAAGCTCTATAAACCCTTATAAACAGCTTTACACTCAAAAAGGACGATTTTCATGGGTGTTTCATTCGTTTATTAAAGACAACTTAGCAGGTAGTGATTTAGCCACCCCATCTCATGCAAAAAAGATAGTTTGTTTTCAAAAAACTATTACATTAAATGGGAGTATTCCTGGTCGAGATGAAATCGATTTTTTTATCACTGATTCAAATGGTTACTTAGAAACAATAAAAGATATTATTGATGTAAAAGATGATGATATAAATATTTCTGTCAATTCTTTTTCTGCATTTAGCAATATATTCAGTGCAAATATTTTTGATGCTAATGAAAAATATAAACCTGAGATTATCCCTAATTATGATTCAAAAACTTCGACTAATATTGATCACTTATTTCCTGACCAAAAAGCTGCTTTAGAAGATATTACAGAATTTATTCAATCAGGTGAGGCAAAGGTTTTTGTGTTATCGGGTACTGCATCAAGCGGTAAATCACATTTAATATCCCATATTGAAGATATTGCTTTTCACAATGGTGTAAAGCAAGTCGAGTTATTTGCATCATCTAGCCGAGTTGCCAATAACCTTGTGGTTGAAAGTGATAAAAACTGTAATAGTATATATTCCTATATATATTCAGGCCTTAAGGAAAGTACTGATGAAGAATCTTCTGAAGAATACAGTGCTTTACCGGTTGAAATTGTCCCTATAAAACAATGTGACGATGATGATTCTTCAATCTACATTGTAGATGAAGCTCAGTTAGTGGGTGATCATTTTTATGAATCTTTATACCTTCGCTTTGGTTCAGGAAAATTACTTGAGGACTTTATTAATTTCACTAATTTTTCTGATTCAAAAAGAAAAATAATTTTTATAGGCGATGGCTTTAAATTGGCTTTCGGAAAAAGCCCCTTATCAACTAATTACTTAAAAGAAATGTATGGTATAGATACTAAAGAATTCGAATTAACAGATAAATACAATAATTCGGATATTTCTAAGCAATCTATGATACCAATTCAAGGGGTTCGTAGTAATACGTTCAATAATCTGTCATTTGACTTTTCTGATTCATTCGTATTAATAGACAAGCAAGATATTCTTCCTGAAATATCTGACCGAGTAGAGAATAACAAGCCATTTCATGTGCTTGGTTATACTAATGTAGATGCAAACAATATTAATAATTGGATAAAATCATCAATACTAAAAAATGGTAAGGATTTATCTATCAAAGATTTGGTTGTTTTTAATAATAACTTCTCAGCCAGTGAGTCAAGAAATTTTTCATCAGTTAATAAAATATTTAATGGTCAATTGGCGACTGTTATTAATGTAAATACCAATGTTATTGAAGAAGTTGTTACCCCAAAAGGAAGAGAGTCAGTAACTTTAAAGTTTAGGGAAATAGATGTTCAAATAAAAGGGAAAGATCTCGTTATTCGTTTTTTAAGCCTTGAAAACTATCGTCTGAGTTTAGAAGGCAAACTAACACCTGATGAAGTGTTAGCTTTGAGAATTCTTCTAAACTCCGAAATATCAAAAGAATTGAAAAAAAAATCAACACTCTCTAGTGATTTATTTATGCAATATGGAGAACCAAATAAGTTTGTAAAGGTTTCTGAAGAAATTGAATTATTACAGAGACGATTAAATTCTGGCGAAAAGGTTAAAGGAAAGCTTAAAGATAAAGAAGTTGAATTACGGAAACTTGAGAGAAAAGCTAAAAAGTCACAAAGGAAAAAAATAGAAAACACCCTGTATCAAAACCCCGATTCTAAATTTTTTAAATATAAAAATGCAGCTCATATAAAATTCGGATGGGCTATGACAGTACATAAAGCAATGGGGTCTAAATGGGATGAGGTATTCTTTAATGTTGATCTAGGCCAGAATAGCGGTAAGTCTAATAAAGCTTATTTTAAATGGCTATATAGTGGAATAGTCACAGCAAGAGAAAGAGTTAATCTAATTAATTTTGAACCATTGAGTCCTTTATCAAAGGTTCAAATAAGCGAAAATGAATTAAATAAACAACCAGACAAAAAACTTTATTTAGTTACTGAACGCGATAAAACTATAGATGATATTGAACACTCTGTTTTGGCTAAATTCGGCTTTAATGATGACATGCCACTATCGACATTATTACAGCTTTATAAATTTTTAGAAGGTGTCTTTAAGTCAAATGAAATAAGTATTACTGCAATAGGGCATCCAAACTATCAAGAGTTTTATGAAGTAAAGGGAATGAAAGAGGAAACAGCAAAAGTATCCTTCTATTATAACAATAAAGGCCATATAAAACCGCCTTGTTTAATGCAATCTGACCCCAAAGCGTTTGGCGATAATATTATAGATCTTTTAACTAATGACCATGCGTTAGATAGTTTTGACTTTATTAACGACTATTGGCGACAAGACATTTATTTAAAATTAAGTAACAAACTGAAAAAGAGTAGTTCTAATATTGTTTATATCATTCAAGACAAATTTCACGATAGGCTAAAAATAGTGAAAGGTAGTATGATCATAATAGTAGACTTCTATTTTGATGGTAATGGATTTTATAAGAGTATTATCAGTGATTATTATAGTGATTTAGACTTTTGGGACGAATTTAAAATTGTAATTAATGAATTAAAAAGCTCGCTATAAAAGGGAAGTTAAAGGTGGTTTTTAATGGCTAATATTAGAAGAGGTGGATTCAGACGTTCACCTAATAGAGAAATTGACGACAATAGTAGTCAAAAGGTTTTTCAGCTTAGAAAAGAAAAAAAATTAAATGCTGCTTATGATTTAGCAATTAAACTTTACAATGAAAATCCAAATGATGGTTGGGTACAAAAAGCCTACGCATGGGTTTTAATAGATATTGTTAAACTTGAATTAGTTAATGATTTAAATAATGCGTGTGCTTTTTATGAGCAGTTATTAGCAATTAAATTTGTTGAAGATGATGAAATAATAGCAAAACAAATAAGTTACTTAAGGCCTAAGCTAGATATTCAATATAAAGAAATTTCTAAATTGGAGGTTTTAAGCAAAAATCAGAATCATATTGATGCAATTGATGGTTTTATAAATCTATATTCTCAGGGGAAACTTGCTAAACAACATCATGAATCATTTGCTTGGGCAATATATAGATATCTTAAGGCATATGATGGAAAATTAACTAATGATAACGTTGAAAACTTATTATTTAATTATTTATCTTTAGAAAACCCTAGACCTGAATTAGCTCATTCAATGATATTGCAATACGCAATTTCCTATTCAAATAAAACCCCATCCTTTAATATGTATGATTTCTTTCAACAGTGGAATCCAACTTTCCTTAGAGACGAAGATCAAAAAGAGGATACAAAAGATGGTAAATCCTACCCATCTTTATTAGCAAAATTATTAAGGGGCTTTGTTAAAAATAACTACGTCATTGATGTTGAGTCCATCCAAAAATCTCTTAATAGTTCACAACACCATAATAGCTTCTCTGCATTTGGTCGTACTAATGTGTGTAATGTTATAGATTTAGTTAGAGAGTCTTGTTTCTGGGAATTGATTAACTTACATAAATCAAACGACTATAAC
>CAKZKZ010000717.1 GCA_937124495.1 uncultured Dokdonia sp.
AATTATTACAGGTAAAAGAAAGCATTGATGTGACCCTTACAGATAGTTTGGCTATGTGGCCTGCTGCCAGTGTAAGTGGTTATTATTTTGGGCATCCCGAAGCACGCTACTTTGGATTAGGGAAAATAAAAGAAGATCAAGTGCGTGACTTTGCAAATCGGAAAGAGATCGCTTTCGCGAAAGCGGAAAAATGGTTAGCACCTAATATCGCCGATTGATTAAAAATAAAATTATATCCTACTAAGAATACGTTTAACTAGAAAAACATGACCAAAGTAAGAGACCATATTAGTAAAGCCATTAAGGCTAAGAAAACGGAGTTTTCCTTTGAAATTCTACCACCACTTAAGGGGCAGAATATCAATACGATTTTTGATAACATCGACCCGTTAATGGACTTTAAGCCGCCATTTATTGATGTAACCTATCATCGTGAAGAATACATTTATAAAGAACGCGAGGATGGTCTTTTAGAAAAAAAAGTAGTTCGTAAACGCCCAGGAACTGTGGGTATTTGTGCGGCTATACAAAATAGGTATAGTGTTGATGCGGTACCTCATGTGCTATGTGGAGGGTTTTCAAAAGAAGATACGGAGAACTTTTTGATTGACATGGATTTTCTAGGTATAGAGAATGTCATGGCATTACGTGGTGATGCTGTAAAAAGTGAAACCTATTTTAAGCCTAATAAAAATGGAAATACCTATGCGCAAGACCTCGTAGAACAGATCATGGATCTTAATAAAGGTGTATATCTTGATGAAGATTTATTAAATAGTTCTAGTACAGATTTTTGTGTTGGTGTTGCGGGATATCCTGAAAAACACTTGGAAGCACCGAGTATGGAAAGTGACATTCATTTTTTAAAGAAAAAACTAGAAGCGGGTGCTTGTTACGTAGTAACTCAAATGTTTTTTGACAATCAGAAGTATTTTGATTTTGTTGATAAGTGTCGAGCAGCGGGTATCACAAAACCGATCATTCCAGGATTGAAACCACTAGCAACCAAAAAACAATTGAATCTCCTTCCGCAACGTTTTAGTGTAGATGTGCCAGATGCACTTGTCATGGAAGTGGTGAAAGCTAAAGATGCTGCAGCAATTCGTCAAGTAGGTATTGAGTGGTGTATCCAGCAAAGTAAAGAATTAAAGGCGGCAGGTGTTCCTGTATTACATTATTACTCAATGGGAAAAAGTGATAACATCCGACAGATTGCTGAGGGTGTCTTTTAGAAAAATAACAGAGTAGCATTTGTTGTTTATATTCATAAAAAAAGGTGAATCTGTATTATTGCAGATTCACCTTTTAGCTTTGTGATTATAGTAATGACAAAGCTTTTAGCTCATTAATGGAGTTCCAGCTGTTTCTGGCTTGTGTAAACCTACAACAACAAGTACAGTCGCGCCAATAGTCCAATAGTAATAAGCATCTAGACCTTCAAAAGAAAGAATAAATGGGGCTAAAATGAAAACAATAGCAACCATAAAGTCTACAATCAAATGAAATTTATACGAAAGAATTCGGTAAACTCCTGTTTCATGATCCGTTAAGAGCGTGAGGATAAGAGCGGCAATTCCTGTTGCTACAGAGATGTATAACGCAAGAGGATTAGAACTTCCTAAGCCTAGTAAAAATGGTAAAACCATTAGTGATAAAGCAACTGGATAATCTAAGTAAGCGTGGATTTTTTTTGTTATAAATTTCATAGTGATACATTTTTATTATTTAGTACTGATTTTACTTATTAAATAACATTTGAAGCAGATATGCTTT
>CAKZKZ010000718.1 GCA_937124495.1 uncultured Dokdonia sp.
ATCTGCATCTTCATATACATATATCGTCATGCCAGGGCCGCAAAGCTCTGTACACATCGTTGTGTATTTAGGATCGTTTGCTACAATAACAGTAGGCTCAATAAAGTATCCTTTAGATTTGTCATGACCACCACCTACGATGATTTCTGCTCCAGCATCTTCTTTTGCTTGATCAATAAAAGAGGCAAGCTTATCAAAAGAACCTTCATGAATTACGGCAGTAATATAGTTGCCCATATCTTCTGGCGATCCCATTTTAAATGATTTTACATCTCTAATCACTTGCTCCTTAACAGTTGGCCACATGCTTGCAGGAACGTAGGCACGACTTGCGGCACTACATTTTTGTCCTTGAAATTCAAAAGCACCACGTACAATAGCAGTAGATACTTGATTTGCAGGTGCCGTTGGGTGTGCAATAATAAAATCTTTTCCTCCTGTTTCTCCAACAATACGAGGATAGGTTTTATAGTTATGGATATTGGTTCCGATTTTTGCCCAAAGATCTTTAAATACATGTGTAGACCCTGTAAAGTGTAATCCAGAGAAATCTGGACTAGCAAGTACCGTATCAGTAATCATTACTGGATCTCCGTGTACTACTTGGATCACTCCATCAGGAACTCCTGCTTCACGGAAAATATCTAAAATAATTTTTGCAGAAAGCATTTGGCTATCCGATGGCTTCCATACCACAACGTTCCCCATCATGGCACAACTTGCAGGCAAGTTAGCAGCAATGGCTGTGAAGTTAAAAGGAGTAATCGCATAGATAAATCCTTCTAGAGGACGGTATTCTAAACGGTTCCAGGCATCAGAAGTAGATTCTGGTTGTTCATTATAAATGTCAGTCATAAACTGAACATTAAAACGTAAGAAATCTATAAGCTCACAAGCAGCATCTATTTCGGCTTGTTGTACTGTTTTAGATTGAGCGATCATTGTTGCTGCATTAATGCGAGCGCGGTAAGGACCAGCAATCAGCTCGGCAGCTTTTAAGAAAATACCAGCACGTTGCTCCCAAGGAAGTTCTGCCCATGCAGTTCTAGCTTCTAGTGCTCCTGCAATGGCTTCTTCTATGTGTGATTTTTCAGCAATATGATACTCTCCTACGATGTGTTTGTGATCGTGAGGAGGAGACATAGTTCTCGTGTTTCCTGTGCGTACTTCTTTTCCATTAATGTACATAGGTACTTCTGTATGTGCATTAAAAAGTGTTGTATACGCTGCAGCCACGGCTTCTCTTTCTGGAGATCCAGGAGCATATCCTTTTACAGGTTCATTGACAGCAATTGGTACTTGAAAAAATCCTTTTCCCATGGGTGTTTTATTTTTTAAATTTAAGAGACGCGAAGGTACGAAATTGTTTACGCTTTCGCGAAATCGAGTTTGCGAGATTCACGACCGAAGGGAGAGTAGAATGTTAAAGCGAAGTTTATACTGAACCCGTTGGAGTGCGAAAGCAAACACATCTTCAATCTATTGAGGCATTGTCCCGCCTGTTCGTAGAATTTTTTGTAAGTTGCAGGTTGATTTTCTGACCAATTTTTTATGTGTACAGTAACTTATATTCCTAAAGGGAATTCCAATTTTATTCTAACCACAAATCGTGATGAAGCTGTTGGGCGTACTACTTTAGTGCCCGATTTTTACGATGTAGATGGAGTGAAAATGGTATTTCCTAAAGATGTTGTTGCTGGTGGAACTTGGATTGGAATTTCTGAAAAAAGTAGTGTAATTTGTTTGCTTAATGGTGGTTTTGAAAATCATGTTCGAGCAGGGGATTACAAAATGAGTCGAGGTGTTGTCGTGAAAGAACTTCTAAAGGCAGGCGATTTGAGTGCTGCTATTGATGATTTTGATTATAAAGGCATTGAGCCATTTACAATAATAGCTATAAACTGGAGTTCAGTGTTAAAAGCGACAGAATTAGTATGGGATGGAAATAAGGCGCATATCAATGTATTGCCAAGTATGCCAAAAATATGGTCTTCTTCTTCCTTGTATGATACAGCCATGAAACAAAAGCGTTGCGATTGGTTTGATGCATTTTTAAAGGAAGGCACTTTTGAAGCTAGTGATGTGTACGATTTTCATACCACAGCAGGCGAAGGTAATACACATGTAGATGTGCTTATGGATCGTGGGTTTCTTAAAACGGTAAGTGTGACACAGATAGAAAAAATAGATGATGATTGTGCAATGACTTATTATGATTTGCAAAAAGACGAGGTATCTTGTACCGAATTTGATACAGTAGCAGTTTGAAATACAATGGTAAAATAATTGTCTTAGCTTTTCCAGATACTTTTGTAAAAATGTCTGACGAATTGATGTGTAAATTACTGCCTCTTGTGGGGCTAGGAACTCGTACACATATCAAAGCGGGGCATGCTGCACTCGTTCTCATAGAAAATGCAACAGGAAATGCTTTTTACTATGACTTTGGGCGTTATGTCACTCCAGAAGGACTAGGAAGGGTAAGAGGTTCTGAAACAGATGCAGAGTTAGAGATTCCTTTTAAAGGGATAGTAAAGAATACAAAACTTGAGAATTTAGATGAGTTTTTACTTTGGCTAGATGCACACCCAGAAAAAACACATGGTTCGGGAAGATTAATAGCTTCTTTAAATGAAGATGTGTGTTTTGAAAAAGCGCAGGAGTATATTGTAAAATTACAAGGACAAGGTAGTATTCCTTATAGAGCTTTTGGAAACATAGGTAGTAATTGTGCGCGTTTTGTCACAGAAACAATACTTTCTTCTACAGAAGAGAAACACGTTATTAAGGCGCTTAAACATAATAAAAAATTTACGCCGAGTACCGTAGGAAATGTAGAAAAAAGCGCTTCTGATAAAGTATATCACGTTTATGGAGGTATTATTTCTGATTATAATTCAACAGCTCTACGAGAAAACTTGACTAATTATTTTGATAAAAAAGTGCCAAAATCCTATCTCCAAGATGGTAAAGATGATATAGAAGTGCCAAAAGGAGCGCAACTTTTAACAGGTATAGGAAGTAGTGCTTGGTTTTATTTAGAAAAATCGACTGAAAGTCAGGTGCTTATTACTAGATATACAGAGGCAGGTATTCCAGATTGTAAAGGCATTGCTGAAATCCCATCAGGGTTCGATATGACTAGTGTGTATAAGTTTGTATATGATAGTAATTGTGCGTATTGTACTATAGAGCAATATGGAGAAAAATATCGATTTGATTTAACCAGAAAAGAGATTGCTTCTAATTCAGCGCAAAAGGAGCACTTAGTTTAAAGGTTGGGATTTTTACTCTAAACTTTCTTGTTGTTGTAAAATTCACCATGTGGTAATAGCCTTGCATAGCTCCAAAAGGAGAAGTAAGTAAACAACCAGAATTATACGTGTGTTTTTCACCTGGCTTTAAAACAGGTTTTTTTCCAATGACACCTTCACCATCTACAATTTCAGGAGCATTTAGAGAATCATAGATTTTCCAGTGACGCGCCATTAATTGCACAGAATCTTTGCTTTGGTTTTCAATAGTGACAAGATATCCAAAGGCAAAGTGCATTTTATAGTTTTTATAAAACGTGCCTTCAAAGGTAGTTTCTACCGAAATTTTAATGCCTCTTGTAACTTGTTGTACCATCTTATTAGTAAAAAGCTGCTGTTAGTGCAAAAAATATCAACGCAAATATGGATGTTGATATCATGAAAACAATATTTAAAAATACAAATTTTATTAATGTAATAACGCGGTTTTGCTTATAAAAGTTTCTTAAGGCCTTGTAAAAATAAAATGGACCTATAAATGTGAGTAATAATCCTGCGATCAAATTTTGAGTTGGGAGCAGGGAATCAGGTATTAATGAAATTAATAAAACAACAAAAATCCAACTAAAAATATGGAAGATAAAGACTAGATGTTCCATGTAGTTTGCTCTTTTTTTGGAGTATATAAACCAAAAGAATATAGCAAAAATAGGAGCGAAAAAGAATAAGAAGAACGGAGTTTTCGACGCTAAATAATTTACAAATCGAAGGGGGTTTTTTTCTACTCTCTCGATGACTTCATTTTCGCTGTATAACCATGCGTTTATTTTTGTTTTTTCGTAGTGAAGACTATCGAGTGCTTCATTTGTATTCGTAATATCTGTTGTTTTGTAGAAATCTCGAAATAATTCAAATTTTCTAAAAAAACCTTCAACATTATTTAAAGTGTCTACATCTTTTTGAGCTATGTATATGTATCCTAAGGAGTCTTTAGCTTTTTTTAATTCTCTTTTTTTTGCTGTTTCTTTTTTGGCATCAGCAATAACATCTTGTATTTCTTTGTTGAATTGTACAGGGATACCCTCTATTTTAGGAATAGAGTCTTGTAAAGCTTCATCTATAGCTTCAATAGCGTCATCATTAATATTGATATTTGTATTAGATAAGTCAAAATCATTTTCATTAAAAAAAGAAAGAGCACCTAAGATGATAAAGTAAAAGATACTAGCACTTAAAAAAAAACGAAATGGATTTGCATAATGAAAACGCTTACCATCTACATAATACCTTGTAATGGTTCCAGGTTTAAAAAGTAAATCCTTTAATGTGTGTCTAAAACGAGAGTCATAGGTGAATACACTTAGGACAAATTCATTTAAAAAATCTTTAAGGGTGAGTCGCTTGGTAGAGTTTAATTGTCCACAATAGGAGCAGAATCGATCGGTAAGATCAAGGGGGTGACCACAGTTGGGACATTCTACCCCACGGTATTTAATGGCTTTTCGACTATTTGGTCTTATCGAAGTTTCCTTCATGCGATAAATATAGGCGTTTTACATTAATTAGTAATCACAGAAGAGTTACTACTTCCTACGCCTACTAATTCATCAAAGCGACCTCCTGGGCGACGATAATAAACCAGAACTTGATAATCATTTTCAGTTTGCCAATAATTACCACTTATCGATTTTTCCCTATTAATGCTACCGTCTTTATTAACTAAGACATATTTATAATTGTAAAACCCTTGTTTTAAGAGCATAGGGAGTTCGTATATGTATTTTTTTGGATTATAAACAAGTTGGGTAGACTTGCTGATGGTGTAATTATTGAAATTACCATACACATGAATTTCTTGACCTTCGTCTACTTTTGGGTGATCTACACTAAAATGAATCCAGGCATATTCTGCTTCAGATCTAGGTGTTCTCCCTTGTAATGTTGTGATGACAAAGTTTCCGTTAATATCTGGATTGAATGTGTAAGGGATGTCATAACGGGCTGCATTGGTGTATAGATAGTTATGGTATAGGCTCTTGAGCTCTATACGACGTACAGCGGCTGTAGCACCTCG
>CAKZKZ010000719.1 GCA_937124495.1 uncultured Dokdonia sp.
TCCGAAAGAATTGTATTCAATAGTAATATAGCTTCATGAATATAACTGCCTTTATTTAGCATAACACATTCAGCACGAAGTGACATTGTAGCATCTGTAATTTCTGAACGAGAAGGTAATCCTGTTTTTGCAAGATTTTCTAGTACTTGTGTCGCCCAAACAACAGGTACATGTGCTGCGCCACAAATGGATAAGATCTCTTCTTGAACTTTTCCAATGGCATCCCAACCAGTTTCAACAGCCAGATCTCCCCTTGCAATCATAACACCTATGTGCTCTACCCTCATAGCCTCTAATAAGATTTCAAATAGATTATCAAAGGCAATACGAGTTTCTATTTTTAATATAATATCCAGCGTATTGATAGCATTCAATCTTTCCAATTCGACAAGTAATTCTTGTACATCATATTTAGAATTTACAAAAGAGAAATTGACGATATCTGCGTGTTTTGTAACAAACTCAAGATCTACGATATCCTTTGGAGTCAAACCACTAATACCCAAATCAGAATCTGGAAAGTTGATTCCTTTTTCAGCTTTTAATTTAGAGCCATTTTCTGCCGTTCGGGTAATACGAACTTTACAACTATCTAAAGAAATTTTCTCAATAACCCCTTCAATTTTACCATCATCAAAAAGGATTTTCTTTCCTTCTTTAATTACGTCAAATACTTGGGGAAGTTGACATGATATATGTGCAGATTTAACAAGCTCACCATCTGCATTATACACTGCTGAAGCTCCAAGCAATGGTTCTTTAGTAATCACTAAAGTATCCCTAGTTTTTAATAATATATATTGGTCCATTGGATATACATCTTTCACAAGTATATCTACTACCTTTTTATGTTTAGATTGAAAAACAGTATTCGTATCTATATAAATCGTTTTGTTACAATGAGCTATAATCCTATCTTCTAAAATTTGAACAACAGTAATCTTCCTTTTTTTATTTCGACTATCAGTTCCTATAAATTCTTCTCCAATGACCAAGCGATCATAATCTTTTTGATTGATTACAATGGTTTTAGGGTCGGAATCCCTCGTAAGTTGAGTAACTATCGTTATGATAGCGGGTTTTAAAATAGCACCTAGTTCGTTGCGTTTAGGGCTAAATTTTCGTACTTGAGGTCCTGGTGTAATTTTTCCTGTACGTATTTTAGGCCCTGCAAGATCCATTGCCACTTTCACTTCCTTATTTAAAGCCAGTGATGCCTTTTTTATATTCTGAATAATTAGTTCCCAGACCTCTTTATTGTCATGAGCACAATTAATCCTTGCGCAATCCATGCCATTTTGCACCATTGCAAGTACCATTTCATAGTCGTAGGCTGCCTCTGTAGGCTGTGTTACCATTATTTTCACTCTTCTTTCCTTAGAGCGAGCGCCTAATAGTACTGCTGTGTGTTCACGCAATAGCCTTCTCCCCTTTTTTATAGATAAAACCTTCTTTTCTTGACTAGGTTCTGATTCATTCAAAATTTTATAAAGAATGAACCTAGCTTGTATTAGACTCCCTAGAATATGCCCTTCTGCATGCGCAAAACGAGTTAATCCTAAAGTGCCTAGTTTTTTTTGAAGACTTCTTTCATCTCTTTTTCTGAAAGCATTATAATGCAATAAATTCTTTGCACTTTGTAGATAGTTAGGGTGTATATTTTCTAAAATAGCTGAAGATTGTTCTTCTTCAATTTTTAAAACTTCAATGAGTGATTCAACCTGTATGATGAGTTTTTTAATTTTATCAATGTTTACTTTCATCTAGTTTATAACGTTTTATTATAATTAACAGCTTGTTTCTCAATATTATATTCCTTTTATGCTGAAACTTTATTAAGTTTTATTTGGTAAAATAGCATTTTAGATAGTATAATCACCCAAACAACGTCTTAAATGCCTATATCATATATAAAGAGAAATTATGAAGTAGAAGAATTTTTACGTTTGTATCTCAACTCCCCTAATTCAATAGCTATAGATGTTTTAGCTAGTATGGTAAAGACAAATGCTCCTAATGCCCAAATACCTATGGTCACTCCTACCTCTATACCTGTTGGGAGGTACTCTACTATTTTCCCATAAGGTCCAGGAATAAATCCAGGCACAATAAGGCCAAAACCTTTCTCTATCCATATAGCGACAAAAAGTAAAAAGCAACAGAAATAAAGAATTTTCAGATTGTTTCTAAACTTACCAAAGGTCAAAATGATAGTGGCTAGAACATTTAAAGGAATGGCAGTCCATATCCAAGGTAGTAAGGCATCTTTACCGTGTAATCCAAAGAAAAGGTAATAAGCGCTTTCACTGTGATGCGTAGGTGCATAGAATTCCTTAAACAACTCTGAAACAAGCATGATTAGATTGATCTGAGCTGCTACCGTTACAATTAATGCTATTTTCTTGATGGTTTTATCAGGTATTTTAAACGCTGTAAAAGAACGAATGACTGCTAAAACCAAAATAATTAGTGCAGGACCGGCAGCAAAAGCTGAAGCTAAGAAGCGAGGACCTAATAAAGCATTATTCCAAAAAGGACGTGCTTGTAAACCTTGATATAAGAAAGCAGTTACCAGATGTATTCCCACAGCCCAAAATACAGATAGAACAGCTCCAGGAACGTATACTTTTTTCTTTGCTTCTTTACCTTGATAGTG
>CAKZKZ010000720.1 GCA_937124495.1 uncultured Dokdonia sp.
TTAGACCACTATTGAGGCTAGAGATTAATACGATTGGCTCATCTTCTAGGAAAACAATGTCTTGCGGCCAGGCGATATGACCATCGTCGTCATCTCTAAATACTTCTGGGTTTTCTCCGTTTTGATCAAATTTTAAGATTTGCCAAGGTGGATTATTGAAGTTTCCAGCGTCACTTACATAAATGGCTATTTCTGATTCTTGAGCGGTTGTCATTCCTATACTAGTAAAAAGGAATAACACATAAAGTAATTTTGTAATTTTCATAATGTCAGAGTTTTAAGATTATGAAAACTAATTTCTGACTTATTTAATCAAGAGTTGTCTAAAATTATAAACCTTACCTCGTTACGACGAAGTTTTACTTTTAAATGAAGCTCGATATGCAAGAGGAGTACAGTTGTATTTGTTTTTAAAAGCAGTATAAAATGTGGCTCTACTATTAAATCCTAAATCATAATATATAGAATTGATAGGGATGTCTTCATTTTTTGTAAGAAGTATTTCAGCTTCTTTTAAACGGTATTCATTTATAAACTGATTAAAGTTTTTATGTGCTTTCTCATTGATAAGCTGTGATACAATATGGATAGGCAGCCCTACTTCTGTGGCAATGTCAATAAGACGAAGTTCACTGTTTAAATAAGGTTTTGAATCTTCTATATGCTTTGTCAAGATATTATAAAACTCTTCTTTAGTTTTTGGACTTAATTCATTTCTTTCTTTTTTTGAAGATTGAAAAAGATGTGTAAATAACTCGCCATTAAATATTCTAGGTTCCATATAAACGATATACCCTATACCATATACTCCTATAGCCATTGTAAAACTTATAGCATAATCCCATAAAGGGTTAAAGAATGAGAACTTGACCAGGACATAATAACTTATATAGGCTATGACAAAGAGTGAAAATAAAAACAGTAAAAAGCGAATCCATCGAGTACGTAGCTGTGTCGCTGCATTTTCTTTTTTAGGTGTGTAGATTTTTATAAAATCTGCACACGCTATAATATAAATAATGAGCATCCCGATAGCTACCCATGGAGATTTTAAAGACCAATACAATGTAAATAATATCTCTTGCTTAACGTTTTCAAACTCTGTATGTCCTTTTGTTTTTATAAAGTAAACGATAGATAAAATACTAAAGATGATAGGGATTATAAAATGGATGAAGTTAACCTTGTATTCTTTTACATAAAACTTAAGAATGTAGCTATAAAAAAGAGGGCCAAATAAGAAATACCAAGCATTATCAAAAAAATAGACATATGGATATTCTACCCGATACTTTGTCCATATAAGAACGTATTGTACAAGGACTAAAGAAAAGCCTAAAATAATAAGAGCAATAGGCCAGTTATTTTTTCGGCCATTTTTATCTGTAAAAAGGAGTACTGATAGGAAAGAACCTATAGCACTTACAATTAGAAATAAAGAAGTCCAGGTATTAAATGACGCTTCAGGCATATCATATAGTATATACCTGTAAGATACTCAATAAATTAATTCACAACTGCTCTTAGCTCCTTTACTGTTGTTACAGGGTCACTAGCTTTAAATACATAGCTGCCAGCTACGAGAACATCTGCACCAGCGTCTACTAATTGCTTTGCATTTTTATTAGTAACACCTCCGTCAATTTCTATAAGTGTTGCTGCGTTTTTACGAGTGATCATTTCTTTAAGATCACGTACTTTTGTATACGTATTCTCTATAAAGCTCTGACCTCCAAAACCAGGATTCACACTCATAAGACATACCATATCTAAGTCTTGAATAACATCTTCTAATAGTTGTACACTTGTATGAGGATTCAAAGCCACACCAGCTTTCATTCCTGCAGCTTTAATTGCTTGTAGCGTACGGTGTAGGTGCGTACACGCTTCATAATGAACGGTAAGAATATTACTTCCAAGATCTGCAAACGTCTGAATATATCTATCTGGATCTACAATCATAAGGTGTACATCAATGGTTTTTGTGGCGTGTTTTACAATGTCACGTAATACAGGCATACCAAAAGAAATATTAGGAACAAAAACACCATCCATGATATCTATGTGAAACCAATCTGCATCACTATTATTTATCATTTCTACATCACGTTGTAGATTTGCAAAATCTGCAGCAAGTACCGAAGGGGCAATTAATTTTTCTGACATGGATAGGGATTTATATTTTTTGTAAAACTACATCTTTTTTTAAGAATTTTATCTAGCACTTATAAAAGAATTGACTGTTTTAGATAAGGCTTCCATTTCTGTAGAATCTAAATAATTGAGAAGATTGAGATAGGATCGCAAACTGGCTGTTTGGTTTTCTTCTATGACAGATGTAAAGCCAGCTTTATACCCAGTAAAATATAGATTATCTATTTTTTTTTCAAAAACAGTAATAATATTTTTATGCCTATTGTCTTTTTTGATTTTTGAGTAGTAGAGTTCTTTTATTTTAACTTCATCTCCTTCAAAGTACTGTAGGAAGTTGCCTGAATTGTGAAGGAGAATACCACTTATATTTTTTGTAATATTTTTAATAGCACAAAATTCAAATAGTTGTTTTAATTCACTTGAGTTTAAATCTTGACTTGACGTGCTTACATAACATATACTGTATAACATAGGTAAAATGGGGGCGATTACTTAGTTGTATG
>CAKZKZ010000721.1 GCA_937124495.1 uncultured Dokdonia sp.
GACATTGCACCGCATAGAGTTTACCTGGTTTCACTACAGCATTACCTGTACATTCTTTCTGTTGCACTTGTCCTACACTAAAACTAGTCTAGTGCGGCGGCTGTTAGCCGCTATGCTACTCTATGGTGTCCGGACTTTCCTCTTTTGATTTGAAACACGTTCAGCACAAAAGCGATAAGGCGACCTGCTTGGACAAAGGTACAATATAAATTAGGGGAAGTTTACCATTTTTAGCATGATTTAGAAGGCAAAAGAGATAAAATGATCACCCCTCTTCATCCATAAACTCTCTAAGTTTACGCTCTTCCCATCTATGAAAAGGCTTAAAACTTCTAAATGCAACAAGCCCATGAATTAAGAGGCCTACGCCCCAAGGAATAAACCCAAGAAGATTCATCCAATGATTATCAGGAAAGCAAATAAAACAAAATGTGAAATTTAAAAAAGGGCCTACTATAGACAAAAGAATCACCAAAAGATACGTGACTAAATGCCAATAAAAACCTTGTATGCGTTTTACAGCATCTTTGGCTCGCAAATATTTTAAATCGTTTTCTTTTTCCATCCCTATTATTTATTATGCCACTTAAAAAGTAAAATCAGGCAAAAGAATTTGAATTATGGTGTGTTCAGGTAAAATAGAAAATCAAAGCATAGCCTTAGTTACGATTTTATTTTATATTGAAATTTGAATGCAGCAGAAACAAATTATTCGTCTTATTTTATGTTTTAATTGGTATTATCTTCTTTATCTATGAATTCTTTAATTTTACGCTCTTCCCAATCTCTTCCAAAAAAAGCGGTTTTAGTAAACAACTTATAGGCTTTAAAGATGAGACCTATTCCCCAGCCTAATGCAGGCCATAAGAACCACATATACGACCAATTATTGAAATAGAAGTTAATTCCTGCAAGGATCGCCATAAATAAGAAATAACTCATCACTTCACCATAAAACTTCTTTAAATCAGCTACACGCTGCTTTGCCCGTTCGTATTTATCACGTTTATCTTCTGGTGTCATTAGTCAATTATTTTATGCTACTTATACCTACTATAATTTATTCCTTTTTTCATTCAAATTAAGAATACTACATTTTAAAATCAAATGTGTAATAAACTACCTCGATGCAAGCATGCGAGGTATCAAATCCCAAAAGAAGAAAACGATGCAAGCATCAAGGAATTAAATCCTTTGGCTATAACCCTGCGATTAAAAATCGTCATCATTCATTAATTCATCAATCTTTTTAGCTTCCCATGATTTATTAAAGATAGGGTTCCAACCAAAGGTGTCTGCGGCATGTCCTATCACACCCCATCCCCAGCCTCCTATAGGAAATATGGCCCATGGGAAAGACCCAGATCGTGCGTTTAAAAAGATGAACACTGGCACCATAATCAGATAAATGGTAAAATGAATATAAAATCCTTTAAGCTTCTCAACCTTCTCTTTAGCACGATTGTATCTCTTATCTTCTATGTATGCTTTTTGCTTTGGGACAAATGCTTTTTGTTCAAGAAGCATTGGAACTCCTATTTCAAAAGTATTCCCATCATTCTTAATCCGTACGTCAGCATCTGTCAATAGTTGATAACGTTGCTTGATATTATACAACCCTACACCACTACTCTTTTTAACAACCTGTTTTGCTTGGATATTATTTTTAACCACCAATCGATTTCCATCTTCATAAATCTCTATATGAAGCTTTTTACTAGGCGTTACCATATTGTGTTTTACAGCATTTTCTAAAAGCAATTGCAGTGATAGTGGTACCACTTTAAGTTCAGGGTCTGAGATATGATCTGGAATATCCACAATGATACTATCTTCAAAACGCATTTTAATTAGGTTCATATACGTACGTGCAAAAGCAAGCTCTTCTTCTACAGGAACCAATTCTTTGGTTTTTTGCTCTAATACATACCGATATACTTTGGAGAGCGAAGTCGTAAACTTTTGTGCTTGCCTTGGGTTTTCTTCAATAAGGCTTGCTAATACATTCAAACTATTAAATAGAAAATGAGGATCCAGTTGATTTTTGAGCGCATCAAATTTCGCGGAAGCGGTCTTAGCAATAATCTTAGACTGTTTGACTTTACGATCCTGCGTATTCTTCCAATAATAAAATGCATAAAAAAACCCTGTAGAAACCAATGCGATAATGGAGGAGAGATAATAATCTCGTAAGCGTTCTCCATCCAGAAACACATCTAATGCTATTTCTGCAAGAACTACCTGTAAAAAAACACGTATTAAAAATACCGTGATAAAAGTAGCCATTACTCCACTTAAAAGACCAATAACGACATTTCGGGTTTTCCAAAACTCAGCACCATATCGATCTAGAAATGTTCTAAACACGTACATGTTTACTAGATAGAGTGCTACTGAATATAGTTGATTCTGAAAGAAAAAATCAAAAACATCACCACCATACCAAGGATTCCCTAATAAGTACATGATAAGTCCGTGTACAAGGAAAAAAATCAATCCTAGTCCAAAGGCTTTACCAAACTCTCTTAGTATATCTTTCATCTGCTCTTTTGTCTATTTATTACACGCTACATACGCTTCTTGCGCACGTTCTAATCCATAACTAGGGTGAAATTCTGTAGCTGGTTTAAAGGTAGCAAAAAGATCTATGGCACGTTTTATTTCTTTACAATAAGGTGTAGTATCACTTCCAAAATAGCGCGCAGCTCCCATATCCCATTCTGCTTTATTAAAAATAAATATTGGGTTTTCAGGTTCGGCAGCATTTGCTTTTGCATACAATTCAGATACTTTCCCAGAATACTTCATACCATATTTAGCACCATCATAGGCTACCCAAACCGTGTATAACTGCGCCTGCATCTGTTTTGCATCTGGATTATCCTTATCTACTGTCAAGATATTATTGATATGTTCTTGAGCTTTATCTAAATTAGGTTTTAAGGTCTCTTCTTTCTGATCTTCCCACGTATTCCAACATTTCAATATATAGATCTGCGCCGTATAATAATCAGGAAGCCATTGCTCATCTTCGGCAGCAGCAATACGCTGAAAAAGATTAGACGCTTCATCTAGTTTATTTTGATCCCAAAGCTCAAAGGCTTTACCCATTCCCTTTTGATAAGGCGTTTGCGAGTTTCCCAAAGTTGCTATACATAAAAATAATAGGGTGATGATTGTTCTCATAATGTGTTTGTTTTTTGATGGTGTAAAAATGGGTTTTTATACGCTTTTGCGAAAGCAAAACAAACCCAACTGTCATTTTTAGCGACTGAATTGTTAGTTGAAAATGAATCCAGATATAAAAGAGTCCTGAGTCCTTTTCGCTTTCGCGAAAAGAACATTTGACATGTTAAAACATGCTTAAACCTATCAAATCCTGTAAGATATATGATTACTTAAAGACTTAATTCTCAAAAAAAGAATTGTTATGAAAAATAATCACCTCATGTTTGCTGGTATTTTTATCCTTTGTCTTTCGTTTTTACCCAGTACTGCACAAGAACGAACGAATCCATTACAACAAGACCAAGAACTCGGAAAAGTGAGTTGGTATCGTGATTATAATGTAGCTACTTCTATATCTGAAAAAGAAAATAAACCTGTATTGATCCTTTTTCAAGAAGTACCAGGCTGTGCGACATGTCGTAATTATGGTGATAATGTATTAAGTAATCCCCTGCTTGTAGAAGCGATTGAAGATTTATTTATCCCGCTAGTGATTCACAATAACAAAGGAGGTAAAGACCGTGAGATACTCAATCAATTCAATGAACCTAGTTGGAATAACCCTGTCGTTCGTATCGTAGATGCTACAGGTACAAATCTTGCGCCTAGAGTGGCTGGAAATTATTCATCAAAGGGACTGTATACGGCAATGCATACAGCATTGATCAAATCGTATGCTGAGATTCCTGAGTATATGAATTTACTAGGAAAAGAGTTAAGCGCAGTTCGCTCTGTCAAAGAAAAATATTACTCGATGTATTGTTTCTGGACAGGAGAAAAGCAACTAGGTGCCGCCGAAGGTGTTTTAAATACCGAAGCTGGTTTTATGAAAGGACGTGAAGTTGTAAAAGTCACGTATGATGATAGAAAAGTAGATGTTAAAGAATTGGATTCTTATGCAAAGCGTAATAACTTCACGCCTATTGCTCAAGATAATTCGTATCGCCCTGCTAGCAATGACGAAGATTACTATTTACGTCATACGCCTTATAAGTATTTACCGCTGAGCAATCTCCAGAAAACAAAAATCAATACAGCGCTTGGAAATCGTAAAGATGCAACGGTGTTTTTAAGTCCGCGGCAACAAAAATGGTTAAAAGAAATACAATCCAATAAAGCAAAACGGGAAATATTATTCAATCAATCGTTTGCCTCAGCTTGGGAACGTAAGATGGTTTTGAGTCAAGGGTAATTTATTTTTCGCTTTCGCGAAACATGATGATGAAAAAGTTTATACTGAGTTTTGTCGAAGTCCGAAAAAAGACTCAAGATGAAAGGGAATCAAGAATCAAGACTATTTCTAATGATCATTGAATACTTATGAGGTCACTCTTTTTTTCTTAATACGTGTTTTACGAAGCCAATACGTAATGAAGACAGTGCCGAAAACGGTAGGTAATAACCAACCCAATAAAGAAGGCAACACCGCATTAGTGACCAAAAAGGCAGTAAATGCAGCGATATATCCACCAGATATTTTACCAATGTGTAATCGTATCGCCTTTTTACGTAATGTTTTTAGGTCTTTAAATGCCTTCAGGTCATTATATCCATTTAGGAAAGCAATAGCTCCAAAAATAAGTAAGACAATTCCTATCGTATCTATTTTTATAAGAACATAACTTCCAAAAGAGATCATCAAAATTGCAACGATGATCATCACCCACGCTAAAATAATATCTGGACGTAATTGGGCTCTCGTTTTCACTTTAGTAAAGTTTAATGCCCGATAACCAGATAATACAAGATAAAAACTAAACAAACCTACCACAAACAAAAACAGATTGTAATGTCCTGGTAACACAGAAGCAGCAATTCCTGAACCTCCTGCAAGCATCATCCCATAAAAGAAGATCTTTCCAGATTTTTTATGAATCTCCCCTCCTTTTTTGGCAATCACAGAAATCGTTCCTGCAACCAACGAGATCATTCCTGAAACAGCATGGATGGCTATAAAAACGACAAAAAAATGTGCTAGTGACATAATGATGGTGGTGTTAGTTGATGGTTGGATGAGGGGTGCTGGATGCTAGATGTGGGAAGCGGGAATTTTTTTGTGATTTGTGATTTGTGATTTGTGATTTGTTTTATGATGAGTACTAAAATAGTCTAAAACACCTCCCTAACTCTCCTTTCTAAGAAGGAATGCTATCTAAAATTTCTATTAAAAAAAGTCTATGCTCTATTCTCTATATTCTAACAGGGAAGCAGTCTTTTTTTTAAAAAGCGAAGCGGTCTTTAAAGAAACTACATATTTATTTCAAGAGTTACGGTAGTGCCTTTAAGCTCAAACTTGGCATCTTCCCATTTGGGAGCACTCATAAATCCTTTGGCATTATTAGAACAGCCTGTGTCTTCTTTGGGAATTCCCATAAAGTTGGTGTCTAATTTTTGGTTATTATT
>CAKZKZ010000722.1 GCA_937124495.1 uncultured Dokdonia sp.
TGATCTTGTCCGTCAAAATACGTAAAACTTGATGTAATTTTCCGATCCTCTTTTAAAGCACCGATCAAACTAAAAGCTGCACTTTCCATATAAGGACCTTCTTTTCCTACAGCGACATATACTTTTGTAGGAGCCGTAATGGCTACGCGTTCTTTAGGAAGTAATGAGTTATCATCCCACCATAAACTAGGACTCACGATAATATAGTTAGAAAATAAGGTTGGTTTTTTCCAGAGTATTTCTGTGGCAACCAATCCTCCTAAGGACTGCCCAATAAGAGTACGTTCTTCTGTAATCGTATAGGTACTTTTAATGTATGGTTGTAATTCTTTTTCTAAAAAAGAAATGAATGCTTCAGAACCTCCCGTGGTAGGAAAATCTTTTTTGTCTTTTTCATTGGTAGTTGGGTAGGTAAAATCTCGTTTACGATCTACATTACTAATCCCCACAATAATAGATTCAGGTAACATGTTGATCCATGGGAAATTACCGAACTGAACAATACCTGCTACGTGAATAAAATCTTCATCTTTACTACCATCCAATAGATATATCACTGGATATGAAGTGTTTTCTTTAGTGCCATAAGAAGCTGGTAAGTATACGTTTATGACTCTGTCTTCTTTAAGGATGTCAGAATGGAACGTACGGGTTTCACCTATTGTAAATGGCGTTATTTCTGAGGTGACAGGTACCTTATTTTGTTGCCCAATTAGGTGTGAACATATACAGAAAAACAGGCCTAAGAAAACGTATTTTTTGATCATAAGTACTATTGATTTTTTTTCCGCTTTCGCGAAAGCATAAAATTACCCATTTTCAATTACTTTTGCACTCAAGATCTAAAACGATTATGTATAAACTTCTTGTCAGACCTATTCTTTTTTTATTTGACCCCGAAAAAGTTCACTATTTTACCTTTTCCCTTATTAGAAACATGACCAAAATTGGTTTTGGAGGCATCTTCCGAAGCTTATGGCAAGTGAAAGATGAAAGATTAGAACGTGAAGTATTTGGTTTAACATTCAAGAACCCTGTCGGACTTGCCGCAGGTTTTGATAAAGATGCCAAGCTGTATCAAGAACTTGATAATGTAGGTTTTGGTTTTATTGAAATAGGAACGGTGACTCCTAAAGCACAAATCGGGAATCCTAAACAACGTTTATTCCGTTTAAAAAGTGATCAAGGAATTATTAACCGAATGGGATTTAATAATGGTGGTGTCACTGAGGCTGTAGAGCGTTTAAAGAAGAATAAAAATGTTCTCATAGGAGGGAATATTGGAAAGAACACAGATACAAACCCTGAAGATTATACCGCAGATTATTTAACATGTTTTCATGCATTGCATCCGCAGGTGGATTACTTTGTATTGAATGTGAGTTGTCCTAATGTATCTAGTCATGCAAAATTAAACGATAAAGAGTATTTAGTAGAATTGATACAAGCGGTGCAAGAAGCCAATAATACGTATGATGTGCAGCGTCCTATTGTGTTGAAAATTGCTCCAGACTTAAATGATAGTCAACTAGATGAAATTGTAGATTTAGTACAAGAAACTAAGTTGGATGGTGTCATTGCTAGTAATACCTCTGTTTCTAGGGAAGGATTAAAAGCAACAAAAGAACGCCTAGATGAAATAGGAAATGGTGGTTTAAGTGGAAAACCTATCACAGATAGATCTACTCGCGTGATTCGTTATTTATCAGAAAAAAGCAATAAATCATTCCCTATTATAGGCGTAGGAGGGATTCACTCTGTTCAAGATGCCTTAGATAAATTGGATGCAGGCGCTAGTCTTATTCAGCTATACACTGGGTTTATTTATGAAGGTCCAAGCTTAATTAAGAATATTAATAAAGCGCTTTTGAAGCGTGATTTATAATACGAGTTTAAAAATTAGAAGTCATTTTGTAATGATTTCATTTTTTTTCGATTAACTCTTATAAATTGCTTGTTAGTTAAAGCTAAACGAACACTAATTCAATATATCTAGATAACATATCATGCGAAATTCTCATAAAGTATTGCTGGCTTCCGTAATGGTATTGCTATTTTCTTTAAAACCTGATTTTGCTTCCTTTATACCACAAATCGCAAAAGTAGGTGCTGCTGGGGTTTTATTACTTCTGGGCTTTTATTTGATGTGGAAAGAACGTCAATGGTAAAGGATATTTTATATACTTTTAAAATTTAGCTAAAAAGTAGCGTATTGTTCTTATTTCATTTATTACTATTGGTACTCTGATTTTTCAATTTTATACCAATGATACATTCCTCCGTCACCATCATATTCGTCTATTTTATAGAATGCCAATCCTATTTTTTCTAGGACTTTACAGGAACCTACATTTTCAGGCATTGCAATTCCAATAATTGTATCAAGTCCTAATTGTTCAAATCCATATTTTATAATTTCTACCGATGCTTCTGTAGCGATACCTTTTCCCCAATAGGCTGGTAAAAAACGAAATCCAATATCAGTTTTATTAAATTCAGGTAGATATTTTAATCCTGCAAATCCAATAACTCTATTTTCTGGTTTATAAATAACGGCCCAACGCCCATATCCATATTTTTTATAGTCGGCATACCAAACATTTTTTATGAGTTCTTTGGCGCTTTCTAATGACCCAATCAGTGTATCTCCAGTATATTTTTGAACTTCTTTGTTAGACCCAAACTCATAGACTGCTTTATAGTCATTGAGCGTAAATTCTCTTAGGATTAACCTTTCAGTTTCGATTATTGTAGTCATCTTTTTAATATTTATATACCGTCTATAAGTTTATTTTTCCTTCAAGTATAATTCTTGCGTTACTTCTAACTTCTAGTGCTGTATCACTTATGATTTTTAGTTTTAAAAACCCTCCACGATTTGATACTTGAAAAGCTGACATTTCTTTTTTACGTAAAATATCACTCCAGTATTTGGCTAAAACCGAATGCGAAGCACCTGTTACGGGATCTTCATTAATGCCAATCCAAGGGCAGAAACATCTTGAGTAAAAATCATACTCGCTATCTCCGGATCTTGATGTTATCACTACTTCTTTTATCGTATCAGAACTCTCAATAGCTTTTTGATAATTGGGATCTATGTTTAATAAAGTTTGCTTGTCTTTGACTTCAATAATAACCATATCCAATTCTTTTGAAAATCGTGCCGAAATGATATCTTTTAAGCCAAAGGCATCCTGAAGTTGTTGATTCGGACTATATGCTGTTGTTTCATATAATGGAAATAACATCTTTATATATTCATCTTCAAGTGTAGCATGTAGTTGTAATCCTTTGTGAGTGGTAAAATCAACAGTTTCATGATTCAAGGTGTCTAGAATTATTTTTGAAGCCGCTAAAGTGGCGTGACCACAAAAATCAATCTCCACGGTTGGCGTAAAATATCGTATGCTAAAATGATTGTTCTCCGTTTGTAATAAAAAAGCAGTTTCTGATACATTTAATTCCGTTGCAATGGACTGCATGATGTCAGCAGCAATAGATGTTTCTAGTAGACATACGCCTGCTGGGTTGCCTTTAAAAGGCGTGTTTGTAAAAGAATCGACAATGAAGGTTTTGATTTTCATGTTTTTTTGAAGTTGTAGGTAACGATTAGTATAGTTAGAGTCACAATGAATTGAACTAAATTCGTAAGTAAGCTAGAATAAACAATGGATTATATATGTCTGTTAGGTAACGTATTTTATAATTCATCAAACACCTTAAATATTTTTTCACTAAAATTTTTAGATGTAATTTCTGTAAGTAATATTTCTTTATACTCTACACTTTTTAGATTTTTGAATTTTTTTATGGTTGTTTCGCTTTTAGGTGTGGATTTTTGTAAATCATTATCAATAGAAAATTCAAATTCATTACTATTGGTCTTATTTAAAGGCCAATAAAATACCCAATGTTCAGAAACTGTTGGTGATTTTGTCCAACTATTTGAACTAAATGAAAATTTAGCAATTCTAATAACGGGCGCACTTTCTAAATTCAATTCTAATGCGTAAATATTATTATCTTTTCTTATTTCGTTTGATTGTGAATCCTCATTTCTTCTTGGAGAATCTTTTTTTTGATACAGTTTTACAAATGAATTAATTAGCCAACCGAAAGAATCGTTATCTGATTTCCATCTTAAAAAAGGTTTTTGGTCCTTAATAATATTAATAAAACCATTCTCAAGGCATTCATTATCAAGAGCAGAGAATAATTTATTGAGGTTAGAATAAGTTTTTCTTACTACTAAAAACGCATTGTCTATATTCTTTGCTGTGTCATTCATATTTATAGAATAATTTAGATATTTTTCTTTTTAATTGAAAGGAAAAATTTTCATTAAAGTTAAATTTGAAGAAATTATTTCTAGAAATAGTTTCTCTTATAATAAATGATTTAAAAGTATCAAATCCTTTTTGCTTAAGATATTTGATTAAGTCATTTATTATTAATTCGTTTGAAGATGAATTGTATTTTTCTAAAGAAATTAGAATTTCTTGCCAAGATAGAAATCCAAAAGAAACATTATTACTAATTATATTTCGATTTAATATAGAGTAATATGTATAAGAAGCACTGTTTTCTTTGGCTAAAAATAATAACATCTTTTTTTTAAATGGATATTTGCTTTCTAACATTCGGGAGTATCTGGCTAGTTGATTACAACTATTTTGTATTTCATTATTCTCGAAATTTGAAACTTCATCATCAGATGATAAACCAGAATTGTATTTTATTTCTACACCTATTACATATTCACTTAATTCAATAATTAAATCGATTTCATTTCCCTTATATTTAGGCCAAAAAATAAATGGGTCTTGCGTTTTACAAATCGATTTTATTGCTTTGTCAAAAATATTTTTGTCTTCTGTTGTATTGAATGTACTTGCTTCAAAGATACAAGGAATTGTATTTTCAATATTAGTATATCTGATAATACCAAAAAAGTTACCAGTTAACAAATCTTCGCTATTCGAAAGTTTAGATGGAATTTTATTATTGATTTCTGCTATCATTTTCAGCGATATGTATCTAACAATGTTATAATAACAATTGCTATTATATTCTATTCTATGTATTTACTCACAAATCTAGGGGATTTTTAATTGATTAAAAATTGTTTATGATAATACGAGAATATATCAATTAGGTTCCTAGTTCAGAAAACACAAATCTTTTGATGTAGTCCCACGTGAAAACTATTTTTATTTACGATAAATCAAAAAAATAATACACTAAAGTGTCATATTTATACTACTTCTGTAACTAAAATAGTAGAGACACCTTTTAATAATGAGAAAAGAACGTGAAACTATATTTCTGAATGCCTTAGAAGAAAATCAGGAGAAACTATTTAGAGTTTGTTTGATGTATTCAAGTGACCATGAAGATGCCAAAGATCTTTTTCAAGAAGTTTTGGTTCACACGTGGAGATCAATGGCCACCTTTAAAGGTAGTTCTTCTCGTAGTACTTGGATGTTCAGGATTGCCTTAAATATTTGTCTTCGCTTTAAATCTAAACACACAAAAAACCAACATCGGTTTATTAAACGAGACAGTTTGACTATGGAAAATTTTCGGTCAGAAGAAAAGAACGAAAATGAAAATGAGAAATTAAT
>CAKZKZ010000723.1 GCA_937124495.1 uncultured Dokdonia sp.
AGATATGGGGATGCTTGTAAGTCAAAAATATCTTCAGGGGCAAGTGCATAAGTATCTATACAATCTTCTGAGAGATTTGGATGTGCTTTTTCATTTGATGCACTTAGTGAACAAACAAAAAATAAAATGAAAAATAAACGATGTAAATGGTTCATGTTTGAAGTTTTAATAAGTTAATATTTTGGTTCATTTGTAGATTATATGGAGCTAGTATTATACTAATCTTTCAAACATGCTAAATTAATAAAAGAGAAGAGGTTATGGTAGTAAAACAGCCTGTGTTTCCAGTAGTTTCAGTAGGTAGTTATATGTTTTGTGTCAATATTTTTGTATAAAAATAGTCCGATACTATCTTTTAGCATCGAACTATTTATACTTAGGCGAAGTGATTATTTTTAAGAAAATAACCCTTCAAAAAATTCCCCTACAGAGCAGAAGAATCCACATTCATCTTCAGTGGTCGTTTGCTCTGTTTCTGCCCCAGTTCCTGGTTCATCATCGTCTTCATCTGTTGCAAAAGAGATATCCGTAACCAGAAAAAGGCATAGAAATAAGGATAATGTTGTTGCTTTTATTTTTTTCATAATGTTTTGTAATTAGTTAAATAAATCGTCAAAAAATTCTCCTACAGAGCAGAAGAAGCCACATTCTTCTTCAGTGATCGTTTCAGTACCAGGTTTTATAGGTTCATCCTCTTCATCACCAGTTGCGAAAGAGATACTTGTAGCAAGAAATAGGCATATATAAAGTATGGTTGTTTTTATTTTTAATGTTTTCATAATGTTTTATAATGTATTGCTTTTGGATTAACCAGATATAGCTGTAGGCGGCGGTCCATCTGAATGGAATTTAGAAGTGTCTGTTGTGTCTACTCCGCTTATAATACTTTTTCCTCCTAAAATTTTATGTAATGTAGCATTGTTAAGAACTGCAATCGTTTCTTTAGCAAAGGATAACTCTTTCTGATTTTTCTTTTTCATAATACTATTGTTTTTTAATTTGTATTCCTCGATCATTTTAAGACACTTAAGTGATATGTCTATTCTTATCTAATAAGTAGCAAAAGAGTGGTGTGCTATAGTAGTATATAGCTCTTTTGCTACTATTAATATTGATGAAAACTACTTGATATTAAGGAGGTTTGAAAAGAAAGTGTAGCGAAATTCACGAATATTGGTAAACTTCATTTTTTCAAAAAGTAACAATGTGTCGGAGTTTACTTTCATTGCATAAAAATAAAAGGGAATTGTTTAGAACTTTGTTTCTTTTTATAAGAAATGGTATTATTTTGCAGCATGGCAAAAAGCACTCAGAAAAAGGTCACTCCTTTAATGAAACAATACAATACCATCAAGGCAAAATACCCTGATGCATTATTACTTTTTAGAGTAGGAGATTTTTATGAAACCTTTGGAGATGACGCGATAAAGTCTGCGGGTATTTTAAATATTACCTTAACCCATCGTAATAATGGAGGTGAAAAAACAGAATTAGCTGGTTTTCCGCATCACTCCATAAATACGTATTTGCCTAAGCTAGTAAAAGCAGGATGTCGTGTAGCGATTTGTGATCAGTTGGAAGATCCTAAAATGACCAAGCAAATTGTAAAACGTGGCGTGACAGAATTGGTCACTCCAGGTGTTGCGTTGAATGATGAGGTATTGTCTGCAAAGCGTAATAATTTTTTAGGCGCTGTTCATATTGGAAAACGCACACTAGGGGTTTCATTTTTGGATGTTTCGACAGGAGAATATTTAACTGCACAAGGTGACGAAGCTTATATTGATAAGTTGTTGCAAAATTTCGCGCCAAGCGAACTCCTAATTTCAAAAAAACAAAAGACGGCCTTTTTTAATGCATTCGGTCCCGATTTTCACACCTTTTTTATGGAAGATTGGGTGTTTAAAACCGACTATGCATTTGAGTCGCTTAATAAGCATTTTAAGACCAATACCTTGAAAGGTTTTGGCGTAGATCACTTGGAGGAAGGCATTATTGCTTCGGGCGCTATTTTACATTATCTGGGGGAGACGCAGCACAATAAATTAGAACATATCTCTCGAATCAATCGTATTGCCGAAGATGAGTACGTGTGGATGGATCGATTTACGATTCGTAATTTAGAGTTGTATCATTCCGCTTTCGCGAAAGCGATCACCCTCATAGACGTGATTGATAAAACCACCTCTCCTATGGGAGCTCGTCTTTTAAAACGCTGGCTGGCTTTACCTTTAAAGAATGTAGAAAAAATAAAACAACGTCACGAAGTCGTTTCTTATTTACTAGGAGATGAAACCTTGTTTGATAAACTCCGTCATTATATTAAAAACATAGGCGATATGGAGCGCCTGATTAGTAAAGTCGCTACGGGTAAAGTATCTCCTAGGGAAGTCATACAATTGAAGAATTCGCTTGAGGCGATGGTGCCTATTAAAGGTTTGAGTTCCAATACGAACAATGAAGCTTTAAAAATAATAGGGGAGGGAATACACGAATGTGAATTACTCCGTTCCAAAATTAAAGAAACGCTTAATGAAGAAGCGCCTGTTGCTATAGGCAAAGGGGGAGCTATTGCTGTAGGGTTTCATGAAGAGTTAGATGGTTTGCGTGATATTGCTTTTTCGGGTAAAGACTACCTGGATAAGATGTTGCAAAGAGAAACGGAGCGAACAGGAATTACATCTCTTAAAATAGCATCTAATAATGTTTTTGGATATTATATAGAAGTGCGTAATACGCATAAAGATAAAGTGCCTGAAGAGTGGATCCGTAAACAAACACTTGTCAATGCAGAACGTTATATTACTGAAGAATTAAAAGAATATGAAGCTAAAATACTAGGCGCTGAAGAGCGTATTTTAGGGATAGAGCAAACGTTATTTTCTGAGTTAGTACAATGGATGATGCAGTTTATCCCACAGGTACAACACAATGCCAATCTGGTGGCGCAACTCGATGTGTTAAGTTCTTTTACGCAATTGGCAAAAGATAATCACTATATCCGCCCTGTGGTAGACGATTCACAGGCACTTACCATAAAGGAGGGGAGACATCCCGTGATAGAAAAGCAATTGCCACTCGGTGAAAGCTACATCGCAAATGATGTATATCTGGATAGAGAAGCTCAGCAAATGATCATGATTACGGGGCCTAATATGTCTGGTAAGAGTGCTATTTTAAGACAGACGGCGCTTATTGTATTGTTAGCGCAAATGGGAAGTTTTGTGCCTGCTGCCGAGGCGCATATAGGGATGGTGGACAAGATCTTTACTAGAGTAGGTGCAAGTGATAATATCTCTATGGGAGAAAGTACGTTTATGGTGGAGATGAATGAGACAGCGAGTATTTTGAATAATATTTCGGATCGTAGTTTGGTATTGCTGGATGAAATAGGACGTGGTACGAGTACGTATGATGGGATTTCTATTGCTTGGGCGATCAGTGAGTATTTACATGAGCATCCGGGACGCCCTAAAACGTTATTTGCTACGCATTATCATGAGTTGAATGAGATGAGTGAGACCTTTGAACGTATTAAGAATTATAACGTTTCTGTGAAGGAATTAAAAGACAATGTGCTCTTTTTACGTAAACTCGTTCCTGGTGGAAGTGCGCATAGTTTTGGTATTCATGTAGCAAAAATGGCAGGGATGCCGCAGCAAGTTGTGAGAAGGGCCACCAAGATGATGGAGAAGCTAGAAAAGTCACATGGAAGTGAAGAACTGACTGGAAAATTAAAGGAAGCAACGGAAGATGAGATGCAA
>CAKZKZ010000724.1 GCA_937124495.1 uncultured Dokdonia sp.
TGCTAGGTGGATCTACAAATGCAGTATTGCATTTCTTAGCGATAGCCAAAGCAGCTCAAATCCCTTTTACCCTTGACGACATTCAAAAAATAAGTGATACCACTCCTTTCTTAGCAGATTTAAAGCCTAGTGGTCAATATCTCATGGAAGATTTACATAATGTAGGTGGCGTACCTGCAGTGCTTAAATATATGTTAGAGCAAGGAATGTTGCATGGAGACTGTCTAACAGTCACAGGAAAAACACTGGCAGAAAATTTAGCCGTAGTAGATCATCTAAAAGCACATCAAGATGTTATTCACACTGTTGAAAATCCAATCAAGGCGACAGGACATATCCGTATTCTTTATGGAAATCTAGCCACCGAAGGTTCTGTAGCAAAAATTACTGGGAAAGAAGGATTACATTTTCGCGGAAGCGCAAGAGTTTTTAATGGTGAGTATGAAGCAAATGCTGGTATAGGCGCAGGAAAAGTAAAAAAAGGAGATGTTGTGGTTATTCGTTATGAAGGTCCGCAAGGAGGTCCAGGAATGCCAGAAATGTTGAAGCCAACCGCAGCTATTATGGGCGCAGGACTAGGAAAAGATGTTGCACTCATTACAGATGGTCGTTTCTCAGGAGGAACACACGGCTTTGTTGTAGGACACATCACTCCAGAAGCACAGACAGGTGGAGGAATTGCATTAATAGAAGATGGTGATATTATTGTCATTAATGCAGAAACAAATACCATAAACGTAGAAGTAAGCGAGAACGAATTAGCCGCTAGAAAAGCAAACTGGATCGCTCCAGAGTTGAAAGTAAAACGCGGTTCTTTATATAAATATGCACGCACAGTTTCTTCAGCAAGTGAAGGATGTGTAACAGATGAATTTTAATTTAAATTCCCTATCAACTCCCTCTCCTTGAGGAGAGGGTCGGGGTGAGGTGAAATATGGAAACAAAGACATTACAAAAAAAAGAAACGACCACGACAACAATGTCGGGTAGTGAAGCATTAATCCACTGCTTATTAGCAGAAGGAGCAGACTTAATTTATGGGTATCCAGGTGGTGCAATTATGCCATTTTATGACCAATTGCATGTACATCAGGATAAGATTCAACATGTGCTTACCCGTCATGAACAAGGAGCAACTCATGCAGCTCAAGGATTTGCAAGAGCCACAGGGAAAGTAGGCGTTGCAGTAGCTACCTCAGGCCCTGGAGCGACAAATCTTATTACTGGGATTGCTGATGCGCAGATAGACAGTACGCCCATGGTTTGTATTACAGGCCAAGTGGGATCACATTTATTGGGTAGCGATGCCTTTCAAGAAACTGATATTATTGGAATCTCTACGCCAGTGACAAAGTGGAATCACCAAATCACTAGCGCTAAAGAAATTCCAGAAGTCCTTGCAAAAGCATTCTACATTGCACGTTCTGGACGTCCAGGACCTGTCCTGATAGATATTACAAAGGATGCACAGTTTGAAGAGTTTGAGTTCGCTTACGCGAAATGTGAACACATCCGAAGTTATACGCCTGTTCCTGAGGTTCAGGAAGATCAACTTAAGGCAGCGGCCGAAGTCATTAATGCTGCAAAAAAACCAATGATCGTTTGGGGGCAAGGAGTTATTTTAGGGGAAGCCGAATCAGCATTTAAAACCTTTGTTGAGAAATCTGGAATCCCAGCAGCTTGGACGATATTGGGTGTGTCTGCAATCCCAACAAGCCACCCGTTAAATGTAGGAATGGTAGGAATGCACGGAAACTATGGACCCAATGTATTAACAAATGATTGCGATGTATTAATCGCTATCGGGATGCGTTTTGACGATCGTGTTACAGGAAACCTTGAGACCTATGCAAAACAAGCCAAAGTCATTCATTTTGAAATCGACCCTGCTGAGGTGAGTAAAAATGTAAAAGCAGATATTCCCGTTCTTGGAAATTCTAAAGAGACACTAGAACGTATCTTACCATTCATCGAAAAAAAGCAGCATACAGATTGGCATCAACGATTTAAAGATCATTATGCTATCGAGTTTGATAAAGTCATAAAGAATGATATCCATCCATCCAAAGAAGGATTGACTATGGGGGAGGTGATCGAACTTATTAATAAGAAAACAAAAGGCGAAGCAATTATTGTAACGGACGTTGGTCAGCACCAAATGGTAGGCATACGTTATGCAAATTTCAATACCTCTAAAAGTAATATCACTTCTGGTGGTTTAGGAACTATGGGCTTTGCATTGCCAGCAGCTATTGGAGCAAAAATGGGAGCGCCTGATCGAGAGGTTGTTGCTATTATAGGAGATGGAGGCTATCAAATGACGATTCAAGAACTAGGGACCATTTTTCAGACAAAGGCAGCTGTAAAAATTGTGGTATTGAATAATGAGTTTTTAGGTATGGTACGCCAGTGGCAACAATTATTTTTTGATAAACGCTATGCCAGTACTGAAATGAAAAATCCAAACTTCTGCAAGATTGCAGAAGCTTATGATATAGAAGCACAAAAAGTAACAGACAGAAACAATTTAGAAGATGCTGTAGAACGAATGATTGCCTCCAAAAATAGCTTCTTTCTAGAAGTAATGGTAGAGAAGGAAGACAATGTCTTCCCAATGATCCCAACTGGAGCTTCAGTTTCTGATATACGTTTAGAGTAAATGGTTTGTTCTAGTGTAATCGAGAACTATAAAGAGAAGGAATAAAAAATAATTAAATGGATTAAAGAATATAGAGCATAGAATATAGAAAATAGACTTTAAAAGTGTTTATACTCCATATTCTTTGTTCTCTTATCTGTACAATAATGAGTGAGCAAATAAAAACATACACCGTAAGTATCTATACCGAAAATACGGTTGGATTACTTAACCGAATTTCGGCAATATTTCAACGCCGTAAGATCAATATAGAGAGCCTTTCGGCATCGGAGAGTGAGATAGATGATGTCTTCAAATTTACTTTAGTTGTAAATATAACGGAACATCAAATGGAAAAAATAAAAGGACAGATTGAACGTCAGGTAGAGATCATTAAAGCCTTTTATCATACTGATGAAGAGACCATTTTTACCGAAAGTGCGCTCTTTAAAATCAAATCAGAATTGCTTTTTGAAGAGCCACAGATTCAAAATATTATCAAAGAAAGCCATGCACGTATTGTGACGGTAAATAGAGAGTTTTTTGTGCTAGAAAAATCAGGACGACGTTCTGAAATTGATTTGGTACATCGCGAACTCAAACCTTTTGGTATTATGCAGTTTACCCGTTCAGGAAGAATTGCAGTCACTAAGACAGAGATGCCTATTTCAACGATGTTGCAACAGATTAAGAAAGAGCAAGAGACTGCTTTCGCGAAAGCGTAATTAGGAAAGTAGAAAAACAAATAACTAAGTATTATAAAAAAAAACACTATTTAGCTTCTCTCTTCAATGAAGGGAGGTGTCAGCTTTTGCTGACAGAGGGATGTTAGCCATCTGCGCTCAAATAGAAAACAAATAAAACAATGAGCAATTACTTCAACACATTACCATTAAGAGATCAACTGGCACAATTAGGAAAATGCCGATTTATGGACGCTAGCGAATTCGAAGATGGAATCGCTGTCATAAAGGATAAGAAAATCGTCATCGTAGGTTGTGGAGCACAAGGACTCAACCAAGGATTGAACATGCGTGATAGCGGCTGTGATATTTCGTATGCGCTACGTCAAGGAGCTATTACCGATAAGCGTCAGTCGTTCCAAAATGCAACTTCTAATGGGTTTACAGTGGGAACATATGATGAACTAATTCCTTCAGCAGATTTGGTGTTGAATTTAACGCCAGATAAGCAGCATACGTCTGTTGTAACCGCAGTGATGCCACTTATGAAAAAAGGGGCAACCCTTACGTATTCTCACGGTTTTAATATTGTAGAAGAAGGAATGCAAGTACGAGAAGATCTTACCGTCATTATGGTGGCCCCTAAGTGTCCAGGATCTGAGGTAAGAGAAGAATATAAAAGAGGTTTTGGGGTACCTACCTTAATTGCAGTACATCCTAATAACGATCCTGAAGGCAAAGGACTTGCGCAAGCAAAAGCGTATGCTGCTGCTACAGGAGGACATAAAGCTGGCGTTTTAGAATCTTCTTTTGTGGCAGAGGTGAAAAGTGATTTAATGGGAGAGCAAACCATCCTTTGTGGGGTGTTACAAACAGGATCTATTCTTTGCTTTGATAAGATGGTCGAAAAAGGAATTGACCCAGCATACGCAGGAAAACTCATCCAATATGGATGGGAAACCATCACGGAAGCTCTTAAACATGGTGGAATCACCAACATGATGGATCGCCTTGATAATCCTTCAAAAATCAAAGCCTTCCACTTAGCAGAAGAACTAAAAGGTATTATGCGTCCGCTTTTTGAAAAACACATGGATGATATTATTTCTGGACATTTCTCAAAAACGATGATGGAAGACTGGGCGGCAGATGATAAGAATTTACATACATGGAGAGCTGCCACTGGGGAGACTGCTTTTGAAAAGCAAGAAGTGACACCAGCACATATTAAAGAACAAGAATATTTTGATCATGGAGTGTTGATGGTTGCTATGGTAAAAGCTGGTGTTGAGTTGGCTTTTGAAACCATGACTGCAGCAGGAATCATAGAAGAGAGTGCGTATTATGAATCATTACATGAGACACCATTAATTGCCAATACCATTGCAAGAAAGAAATTATTTGAAATGAACCGAATCATTTCTGACACGGCAGAGTATGGTTGTTATCTTTTTGATCATGCATGCAAACCTTTGTTAACCGATTTTATGAAAACGGTAGATACTGATATTATTGGTACCGCTTTCGCGAAAGCAAACGGAGTTGATAACCAAGAGTTGATTGCCGTAAATGATGCGATCCGTAATCACCCAGTAGAAGAAATAGGTGCTACGTTGCGTAAAGCAATGGTGGCGATGAAAAAAGTAAAAACAGAGGAAGCAGAAGCTGTTTTGAATTAATTCTCGACTGCGCTCGAATGGACAAGGCACAGGTCTGTAATCTTAGACTTGTCGAAGGGCGGTTGGACTTCGACAAGCTCAGCCTGACAAAATAATACTGTTTACTCGAGCTTACTCGAGTGTTTAAAAATAATCATAGTAATACGCGGATGAGATGTCCGCTTTCGCAGAAATGAAAATTGAACACGTCACATACATACCAACACTTAAGTCTATTACTGACGCTGCAAATCGCGTCAAAGAAGTAGCGATTAAAACGCCATTTATGCGCAGTTTTACCTATTCAAAAAAGTTTGAGGCTGAAGTATTTTTAAAGCGCGAAGATTTACAGCAAGTTCGTAGTTATAAGATTCGAGGGGCGTATAATAAGATGAGTACGCTCTCTACAGAAGAAAAGGAACAGGGGATTGTTTGTGCCAGTGCTGGGAATCACGCCCAAGGCGTGGCTTTTGCGTGTGCGCGTTTACATATTCAAGGCTCGATATATATGCCAGCGACAACTCCAAAACAGAAAGTGGAGCAGGTAGAAATGTTTGGCGGCGATTGGATTACTGTGGTGTTGGAAGGAGATACGTTTGATGACGCTTTCGCGAAAGCGAGTGAAACCTGCATCATAGAAGGAAAGACATTTGTACATCCGTTTGATGATGAAAAAATCATTGAAGGACAAGCAACAGTAGGATTGGAGATGGTCACACAATCTGAGAAACCACTCGATTATGTGTTTGTACCTGTAGGCGGCGGCGGATTAATTGCTGGATTATCGAGTGTTTTTCACTATTTATCACCCAAAACTAAAATCATAGGTGTAGAGCCAGAAGGTGCTCCTGCGATGCAGACTTCGCTTTCGCGAAATGAAAATCGCACACTAGGAGAGATTGATAAATTTGTAGATGGTGCCGCTGTACAAAGGGTAGGGGATCTTAACTTTGCCATTGCTCAACACTTTGTAGATCGTGTGGTTACGGTATCTGAAGGAAAAATATGTCAAGCCATCCTTGATTTATACAACCGTGATGCGATTGTGGTTGAGCCAGCAGGTGCTTTAACGCTTGCTGTTCTTGATCAATTTTCTGAAGAAATAAAAGGTAAGAACATCGCAGTAGTCGTCAGCGGAAGTAACAATGACATCACCCGCACTGCCGAAATCAAAGAACGTGCATTATTATATGCAAATTTAAAACACTACTTCATTATCAAATTTCCACAACGTGCAGGAGCTTTGCGCGAATTTGTAGCGGAAATTTTAGGACCTACAGATGATATTACTCATTTTGAATATACCAAAAAAACCAATCGTGAAAACGGTGCAGCAGTCGTAGGATTGCAATTAAAAAATGCTGAAGATTTAGAAGCATTGATTACTAAAATGAAATTAAGGAACTTTTATGGCGACTACCTAAATGATAAACCCGATTTATTTCAATTTTTAGTTTAAATTAAACATATTATGAAAATTCCCGAACAGTATCAAATTAAAAAAACAATAACTCAAAATACATATTTAGTAGGTGGCGAATTAAAAGAATGGAAAGGACAAACATCCGAAGTATATTCTACTATTTCTTCCACAGAAACATATCAACCAACATTACTAGGAACCATTCCAACGCTAGGCGAAACAGAAGCTATAGAAGCTTTAGATTCTGCTGTGCTTGCGTATAACAAAGGAC
Source organism: uncultured Dokdonia sp. (assembly GCA_937124495.1). Lineage (GTDB taxonomy): Bacteria > Bacteroidota > Bacteroidia > Flavobacteriales > Flavobacteriaceae > Dokdonia. The sequence continues at coordinate 6,674 of CAKZKZ010000724.1, forward strand.
AAGGTTCATGGCCAACGATGAAAGTTGTTGACCGAATTGCGTGTATGGAAAAGTTTGTAACACAAATGAAAACCAAGCGTGATGAAGTAGTAAAATTATTGATGTGGGAAATAGGTAAAAACTTAGCAGATGCTGAAAAAGAATTTGACAGAACGGTCGAATATATTTACGATACCATTGAAGATTATACACAAATGGATCGTGATAGCGCGAAGTTTGAAAAATACGGTGGCGTAAATGCACATATTCGTCGTGGACCTCTTGGTGTAATTTTATGCCTCGGACCGTATAATTATCCGCTAAACGAAACATTTGCTTTGTTAATTCCAGCATTAATCATGGGAAATACAGCAATTTTCAAACCTGCAAAATTTGGCGTTTTATTATTATCGCCATTACTAGAAGCATTTCAAAATAGTTTTCCAAAAGGT
>CAKZKZ010000725.1 GCA_937124495.1 uncultured Dokdonia sp.
GAGATGATATGTAATAATCTTAATTAAGACATAATAATATTAATTCGGACATTAATATATGAGATGATATGTAATAACCTTAATTAAGACATAATAATATTAATTCAGACATTAATATATAAGGTGATATGTAATAATCTTAATTAAGACATATAATATTATTTTTTAGAATATATAGTACTTGGTCCTTTTCCTTCTTTTTTTGCCTTTCCAATACTTACTAATTCATTTAAATGCCTTTGAGCAGTTCTTGGGCTCACTCCAGTAATTTCACTATAAGCTTTTGAAGTAAGTGATTCGTGTTGTAATAAATAAGGTAGTGCTCTTAGGCTTTTTGCTGTTGGTTTATTTATATCTTTGTTAGGAATTCTATAAATTGTTGTTTTTAATATATTTCCATCAAGTTCAAAAGTTGGTTTAGGTAAACCGTAATCTTTTTCCAGTCTACTTAACTCTTCCATTCCAAAGCCTCTTTCTTCAACATATTTCATTTCATGAAAGATATATGCGATTTTTGGATTTCTACTAAAAGAGGGAGCGGTGAAGGAATTTAATTTTTCCATTGGGCTAATTGGTTTTCCTGGACTCGAAACTAAAATTTTATCATCCTCAATTTCAATAAGTACTCTGGCTCCTTGAATGGAATAATCTCTATGAACAATTGCATTCATAATAACTTCCAATATTGCTGAGTAAGAAGATTCTACATTTTCACTTCTTTGAAATGAGCTTCTTGTAAACCCTTTAGGGAAAATAAACTCAAGATATTCTCCAATTTTCTCTGGAAGTAATATTAAGGGACCATCAAAATCTTTAATTATTGGATCAAGATTTTCTCTACGTATTGTGAACTTGATTCTTGCTTGTGGAAATTCGGTTGAAGGGTTTTTTCCTAATAAAAGCAAACCAAGACCTGAAGGATTAAGGGTATCTGCTATATCATCATAAACGATAAGCCCCATTTTATTTAAATAACTTATAAACGCCTTACTATCTAATTTATATGGTAAGTCAATTCTATTAATTAATTCATTTAACGCTTCTTCTGATAAATCATTAAAGTTGTGGTTTTTTAATGGTTCATCAATAGAGTTACTTTCATATATTAAATTATTCTCTTTTTCCTTGTAAGCTCTTTGCTCTGCCTGCCTAAAGAATTCTCTATTTGCTTCAGCAATTAACTTCTCGTATTTTCTGTCATAATATTCAACTTCTATTTTTTCTTTCTTAATAAGCTTAATTCCTTTTCCAGCTACAGTTGGGTCAGGATCTTGGTGTCCAATAATTATTTTTCCTAAACGTGCATTAATAGAACGATAAGCACAACCCTTTTTTGGGGGATTTCGTTTAACACATGGCTCTAACGTTGTGTATAAAATATATCCTGTTAGGTCTACACCTATATTTTTTCTTTCTAACACAGTAAATTCAGCATGATCTCCGATTCGTAATTCTCCTCGATGAGATTTGTCAAAATACTTTCCATCAGGTGTAACCAATACTGCACCTACTTTTGGGTCTTTTTTGTCAACGTGTTCAGACTTAGATTTATTCATCTCTGAAATGGACAATTGTATATAATCTTCGTGAGAATATTTTTCGCCACGGATAAATTTCTTTTTTATCATAATGTAAATATATGCATCTTAATAAAAAAGATGAATTTTTTTTGCTTGTATATAATACGTAGTAAATTCCTTTTCCAAATACCATGTTAATCCGCCAGCATTCCAATGATCGTGGAAATTCAAGGAATAGGCATCGATACAAATTTTCTTCAAATCGATAATGTCTGTTATAGATGCTTTCTTTAATTCCAATGATGGGTTTTTAGTTTGTTGTTAACAATCAGCTATCTTATTCCATAGAAATAGCTCTCCAAACACCTCCGTAAATTTCATCTTCGGTTCCAAATGAAAGGGTAGCGTTTATGTTTTTAGGAGACCCAGAAAGCGCTTCAATTTTGAATCCAGAAACGGGTACCCAGTTTGTGAACTCATTATAAACCGTCAATGGACGTTCTGTATTGGAAGCGTCAAGTTGCCCCAATTTATAAATAACAGAGTAGAAAGGACCTACATCTCCTGTATCTTCAGAAGCTGCTGCCCATATTCCGCCTTCAGTATCAATATGAAGATCTGTAATGTCTCTTTTATTCTTTTCATTGGTCCAGTTGCCAGGTGCATTTACGGTGATGCCTTCCATCCCTGCATCATTACATGTTAATTCATGTGTAGATAAATTATAAATTCCCCAGTTGATATTTCCTCTAGGATTGATCTCAGATCCTCCACGTTCTGCGAACATCAATATTCTTTCCGATTCGTTATACGGCAAACAAGCCATAGATTCGTACTGGTCACCGACTACTCCGGGACTATTGATATGCTTTAAGGGGAGTTTGGTTATTCCTAAAACCTTCGCAGTAAGTGTCGTTGTGTCCACTTGAATGTGAAAAATTCTTCCTAGGTTTCCTTCCCAATTTCCAGATTCTGCTATAAAATATTCATTAGTGGTTCCTGGGATTTTACAAATACTTTCTAGATCGCTTGATTTTCCTTCTTCCCCCCAGTCAGAAATACGAATAGGAGATACTTGGATGGTCTCATCTGTGACTTCAATCATAGCGAGTCGAACTCCTTCTTTAAAGTTTTTTATATCATACACCACCATATATGATTGGTCGCTTAATGTTCCCATACCACTGGAACCACCACCTAGCTTTAGCGGTTGAATCCCTTGAGAAATGGATACTATTGACTGAGCCGTTTTACATGAGCTGATTTGAAACAAGAGAATACACAACAGAGGCAGAAAGACTAGTTTTTTAAAGCACATGATATTGAAGTTGAGTTCGTTTATTTAGAAAACTAAGTTACTGAATATTTCATGCTTTGTTCTTACTTACAAGTAATAGCTATAACTATCGTACGATTGTATCGTTTGATTTAGTGAGTAAAAAACTATGTAAAGGTACGCTAGCGTTTGGAACGCGATACAATCGCGCACCAGAGGATGTTGTACACAGGTCATTTTATATTTTCCTCTATCCACTTCTTATGAAAGCTAATTCGAGCGTAATATTCAGTAACTCCATAAATACCTCCTTTTCCATTATCTTGTTGATGAGAGCTAACACCTACGATATACCTCACATCATCTACATCAATGAAAGCAGGTCCACCGCTATCACCAGGTCCACTTACTCCTTCTAATTCTGTTGTATTTGCTGATTCTGGGCTATCAAAACTAAAAATTACCCATTGGTCATCTGTTTCATCTATCTTATTAGTTGCTCCACGTGTAATTTTATCCCATTTTTGAGGGCCTGTTAACCCAGTGCCAAAATCTCCTCTACCAACAATCGTTATTTGTTTCCCTTTTTCGTCTTGTTCATCGTATATCTTAGCAAAAGGAATATGTGTTATATTTCCCTTAATTTGAATTAAGGCAATATCATTTTCTATAGATGCTTCGCTTATTTGGTAGTTTGGGTGTAGTATTACTTTTTCTACATCATATTGTTTATGATCAATACTAACTTGAGGTATTTTTCCATTTTCTAATTCTTCCTGTACTAAAATAGCTGCATGTGCTGCTGTTACAACCCAATTTTCTTTAATTAAAGTAGCTTCCCCATCTGATAGATGACAAATTTGAGGATATTTTTTCCCTAATTCTATAAATTGTTCATCTGGTACATCGTGACGAACGATTAAACTCATTAATGAAAATGACATCATTAGAAATAATATGATTGAGCGAACTCTTTTCATTTTTATGTTAGTTTTAAATTTTAATAACTCTAGCTACCGCACGATTGTATCGTGTGGTTTATGTAATAGTATCATCTAAATACAATACTAATTATTTTTTGTTAGTTGGAAACCCTGTAAAGGTATGCTAACTTTTGGAACGCGATACCATTTCGTACCTGTGGGGGATCATTATTAGATGAATAATATTAATTTTCTGTCCCATAATTTATTTTCCAATTAATTCCAAATTGATCAATACACTGACCATAGTACGACCCCCAGAATGTTAAACCTGCAGGCACTTTTATTTGCCCATTTTCAGAAAGTTTTTCAAATATTCGGTCAACTTCTTCTTTGCTATTAGCATGAATGATAAGGGAAAAGGTTTTGTATTTTATCATTTCTTTATAGGCTAATGAATTGTCTGAGCCATTTAACATAGTTTCATTGCTTATAGGTAAGGTGGCATGCATAATTTTTTCATCAGATTCTTGAAAAAGATTTTTGTCGGACTTTGGTATGTCTCCATATTTACTCATATGACTGATTTCTTTCCGAAAGACTGATTCATAAAAATTAAATGCTTCTTCGCAATTTCCGTCAAAGTAGATGTATGGATTTATGGTTATCATAGAATTTAATTTTTGAAGATTTATTTTTTCTGCTTGCTGATAAAGGTGTCGAATATAGGCAGTTGCGTAGTTTAAGGTTAGTTTAGCAAGTAGACACCAAACTGAAAATCCGAAAGGATTTTCAGAAGTAGGCGACAATAAGCAATTACTTATAGCTATTGTGCCTGTAGCACAAGTATTAACTAAAGATAGTATTATTCTTTAACTTGTTGTATGCAAGGAATTAAGATTCATCAAGAGAAGTTATTTAATAATTTTCAATTAAATAACCGAGTTCCATCGAGTAATTTCTATCGTCGTTTAAAATAAGTACTACACTTAGATTTTTTTATATGAACAAACAAAAATCTGTTACCTAGCTACCGCAAGATTGTATCGTGTGGTTTGTTACAATACCTTTTAAATAGAACACTAGCTATTTTTTGTCAGTAGGACACTATGTAAAGGGAGGCTGGCTTTTGGTACGCGATACCATCGCGCACCAGCAGAGGTTATAGAGTGTTAAGACTTTCTAACATGTATAAACGTCTCCCTCGCTCCCGCCAGTTTTGAGAGTGATCCAATGAATTAATAAGTATGTAAAAGCTATGATTATAAGTCATAGTTTTTGGTATTTTAGAGTAATAAGTAGGGAATCTAAATTTCATAACAACTCTGTCGTTTCTGGATTTGCAATAGAAGTTACAGAATGAAAATATTTATGTGCTAGAAGCTTTACAGAAGATTATACGATAGTAGAGATTTATGAGGGAGCTTATACTATAAATTTCTTACTCATACCTCCACCAGTTACAAACTGGCGGGAGCGGTGAAATTCCGAAGAAATTTCCAAGTAAGCGAGAACCTAGCAATAGGACACGTTGTTGTGTAATGTTTTAATTGTTACAATTTGCGAGAATAAATTGAAGGGTTGCATCTTCAAAACACTGCATATAACTTTTTTCTCCTTTAAAACCAACACTTTGTCCAATAAAACCAAGTTGGTTTTCATTTGTAGTGTAAGTTAATTGCATATCAACTATCGTTTTCGAAAATCCCATATTCCAAACAATTTTTTCAAGTTTGACTGAAACAAGAATTATTGAATCGGAAGGAAATTCTTGGTGTTCTGAATAGAAATAGTCGCCTTCATATTTTTTATTGATCTTGTTTATTGTATTAATAAACATTTCTTTATGATTACGCTTTTTTCCCTTGCCCAAATAATTAAAGTTTCCGGTTTTCTCAACTTTAAAGTAGTTGCTTTCCACATCCCAAACAAAGTAAATTTTCTTTGAACAATTTATTTGAGATGATAATTTTTTAATTTCTTTAGTTGTACTACAATTAGAGAAAATAAAGAAAGAACTGATAATCAGAATATTTTTAAACAAAGGGTTAAATTTAATTCCCAATAATTACTTTATTAATGTTAGTAAAAAACTTTACACAACTAATATATAAAGTACATGTGCTTTATTTTATATATGTGTGTGTTCCTCAAATTTAGTATAATTTTTTTTTAAAAAAAGTGTGATTAATTATTAAACCTACCTTTTTCTTAGTACACTGCTTTACGAGTTTACACATTCCACCAGAAATTAGTCCAATAAAAAAGCCAGGCAATGTACACGAGCCTGACTTTTAAATATAGGATGAGTTAGTTTAGTTATATAATCGTACTCTGTCCCACAAAAATATTTTCAAAATTACGGTTTGGATCTTCAGGATTTTGAATGAAATCAGCTATAAAATCTCCTACTTTAGATGTGCCAAAAGAATTTTCAGGATTAATATCTTCGGTAGTGAAATTCAGCTCTAAAGATTTTCCAACTGCTTTCTCTACCAAGGCAGCTTCTTTATGTAAATCAAGATGACGTAATAACATCGCCGCACTTAAAATACTAGCAAGTGGGTTCGCAATATCTTTGCCTGTTGCTTGAGGAAAACTCCCATGAATCGGTTCAAATAACGCATTGTCTGTTCCTACAGATGCAGAAGCTAGTAAACCAATAGATCCACCAATCACACTTGCTTCATCAGAGATAATATCACCAAATAAGTTTTCGGTTAAAATCACATCAAACTGCTTCGGATTTAAAATGAGTTGCATCGCTGCATTATCGACAAACAGAAAATCAAGTTCGACATCTGGATACTCTTTCCCAATTTCAGTCACGGTTTTACGCCATAAACGAGACGTTTCTAATACATTTGCCTTATCGACAAGGGTGAGTTTACGCTTTCGCGAAAGCGCTTCCTTAAACGCCAAATGTGCAATACGACTAATCTCTGTTACCGAGTATGAGCAACCATCTGAGGCAACTTGTCCGTCATCACTTAAATGCTTCTCACCAAAATAAATCCCTCCAGTGAGTTCGCGATAAATAGAAATATCAGTCCCTTCAATACGATCTTTCTTCAGTGGCGATCGATCAATTAATTGCTTATAGGCTTTTACAGGGCGGACATTACAGAATAACCCTAAGGTCTTACGTAAACGTAGCAATCCTTGCTCTGGGCGTACTTTGGCTTCAGGATCATTGTCATATTTAGGATGTCCAATCGCTCCAAAAAGAATCGCATCAGAAGCTTCACAGATCTCAATCGTTTCTTCTGGTAATGGATTTCCTGTAGCGTCAATTGCACACGCACCCATTAATCCTTGTGTGTATGTAAAATGATGATCAAAGGTATCTGCAATAGCATCAAGCGCCTTCTTGGCTTGGGCTGTCA
>CAKZKZ010000726.1 GCA_937124495.1 uncultured Dokdonia sp.
ACAAAAGTACCAAATGGCAAAGCAACTGGTTTTGATCACATGCGTGATATGGGAATTACACACGTACATCTTTTACCAACCTATGATCACTATTCTATAGACGAAACTCAATTAGACACGCCACAATACAATTGGGGATATGATCCACAAAACTATAATGTACCCGAAGGTTCATTCTCTTCAGATCCTTACAAAGCCGAAGTGCGTATCAAAGAATTCAAAGAGATGGTCTTACGTTTTCACGAAAGTGGAATAGGTGTCATTTTAGACGTCGTTTATAATCATACGGGAATGCCTAATGATAAAGGGGATACAAATGGCTCAAATTTCAGCTTGGAGTTCCCAGGCTATTATTACCGTCAAAATAAAGATGGCTCTTATGCTAATGCCTCTGCTTGTGGTAATGAGACTGCTTCAGATCGTGAGATGATGCGCGAGTTTATGGTGCAATCAGTAAAATATTGGGCAGAAGAATATCATCTGGATGGTTTCCGTTTTGACCTGATGGGGATTCATGATATCGAAACCATGAATACCGTCACCGAAACCTTAAAAAAAGTACACCCTGACATTTTTGTGTATGGAGAAGGTTGGACAGCTGGTGACTCACCACTTCCTCTTGAAGACAGATCATTAAAAGCACATACACAGCGTATGCCAGATGTAACAGCCTTTAGCGATGATATCCGCGATGGACTAAAAGGATCTGTTTTTGATGATCATAGTACAGGGTTTGTAAGTGGTGCAAAAGGAACAGAAGAGTCTATAAAATTTGGCGTTGTTGGCGCTATTCAACATCCACAAATTGACTATAAAGCGGTCAACTATTCTGATGTTCCATGGACCAATGAGCCTTGGCAAGCCATTTCTTATGTGTCCTGCCATGATAATCATACGCTTTATGATAAATTACAGGTCTCTCGAAGAGATGCCACAGAAGAGGCTATTATTAAAATGGATAAGCTAGCAAATGCCGTTATACTTACTTCTCAAGGGATCCCTTTTATTCATGCGGGTGCAGAGCTTTTACGCACAAAAAATGAAGAACATAATTCCTATAACTTACCAGATGCTATTAACCAAATAGATTGGAATCGTACAACAGAACACGCTACGGTTGTCAACTATTATAAAAACCTCATCTCTTTACGCAAAGCGCATCCTGCCTTTAGAATGCCAACAGCAGATGAAGTTCGCCGTAACCTTGAATTTAAAACCCAAGTAGATGGATTAGTGAGCTACCAACTTAGCAATCATGCCAACGGAGATGCTTGGGAAAATATCTATGTCATATATAACGCACAAACAAAACCCTACACATACACGATACAAGGCAATTGGAAAATAGCCGTTCTTGGTGACGAATTTAATTCTGGAAAGGTAGTTTCAGGAAGTATAACTGTCCCTGACCTGTCTATGGTTATTTTATATCAGGAATAAGATATTCTCAAAATTGAGTTTCATTAATAAAGACGAATCCTTATTTTAAATTTTTAAGGATAAAATCTAATTTTGTATTTGTATTAAGATTTTGAGCATAGGAATCAGTTACATGCTTACTTGGGATTGCAAATCCTACATCCATCATTTTCTTAATAACTGGTAAGTTTTCTATCGTTACCTTCCCAGTAAGTAACAACGATAAATCTTCGCCTTTTTGGTAATAATCATATATTTTTTTAAGACCAGTTAAATACAAGAAGTCTTTGGTAAATCCTCCTCCTCTATGTACTCGTAACGTAATTTGCCATGCCTTATCTTTAGGGACTTTATATTGATTAAACAGTAAATCAAAGGTATCGACAAAGCTATAGCCTTTAATAAGGCTATCGGCAGCAATAACACGATGTGCCAATTCTTTAAGACGAGTCAATGTCAAGTTACCACTCATATACTCACTAAATACAGCCAACCCTTCTTGTGTCTCTGTATTATTCACAAATCCATTAGAAAATATTTTTAATGGTTGAGACTTTCCATTATGCGTTGTCACTAAGTGAACTCCTATCTCATGATTGGCGAGTACTTCTATTTGATTTTTACAAAAGCTATGATTCTTCTTTAAAAGCAATGTATCAGAAGCATTAAGGACCATAGCTGCAGCAGAGATATGACTACTTTGCTTTATATTAAAATCAAAATCGTATCGTTTACCAAATTTTTCAAAATACTCTTGAGCTTCTTTTGCGCTATATTTTGGAATCATTTTTTCTCCTTCTTGCTCATCAGCAAAATGAAGAATAAAACGTGCATTTTCTACATCACGTTCTTTAGGCGTTCCAAATACTTTAAGATTATTGTAATAAAATTTCTTGCCCTTCCCTATCGTTTCTATACAGGCTATTAAGCCTGAATATTCATAAATAATATCTCGATATAAACGACGGATATCCTCATCTTCAATGCGTTCCAACTGTTGATTAAAGAACAAACGCTGCAGTTTAAAAGGGCTAAATTTAATTTTACGATAGTTAAACTGAGGTTCTACCGTGTATTTACTAGCAAAAAAACGTTTTTTCTCTATCTCTATATTTAAAGGATTGAGATAATTGAGTAGTTCTATATCATGGACTAATCGATCAAGGTTTCGATCAATTTCAAAAATGGCGGCGGTGGTATCAACTACTTCAGAATGCATAAAATATCTTAGATCGACAAAAGTATAAAATTCTTACAGACTAGACTAGTCAGGCAACAATCCATTTTTCAGTATAAATTCGTTGTAAAAGGTAGTTGCATGGTTTCGTAATTTCAGTTTCAGTTGCTCTTCTATCGCATGTACCACTTCTGGATATAAAATATATGCATACTCTTCGCAATAAATTTTTGAAAACTCTGTCGCTAACACCAAAGTGTTTTTTGTATTTTCTGTAATGTATTTTAAGAAATAACCATTGCCTTGAAACGTATCATTAATACCTGCTGTGGTTTCAAGATCATTTGGTAATTTAATGGTTTTAAGTGAGTCGCACCACGCTTTCGCGAAAGCGGAAAAACGATCATTATCTATATTTTTTGTACCAAGATTAACAACAGGAACATCCCTGTCCCAACGTTTCCAATTATAGGAATGCATATCATACACAATGGCAGCTCCAAATTTTTCTTCCATTTTTGAAATCAATGCATGAACTACTTTATAAAAATTGGCATGCTTAGATACACTTTTTTGTTTCTGATCTTCTGACAATGGAGTTCGCCAGAGTTTCTTACCCCATGCATCTTCGTATATCGCAGTTTCTGGTGCTCGATTTAAATCATACTCAAATCGACTATCCATCCCTGCTATAACCATAGGATTGGATTGAATCATTTGCTTTGTACAAGGATCTTCTTCATACCAGCGATCGTACTCAGAATGTAAACAGTTGTCCCAAAGTTCTTTTCTAAATTGATGTCCATCATGTACCGCTCCACATAAAAAATAGGTGTATTCTTCTATTTTTAATGTAAATGAATAATCATCCGAAACGGCATGAAAAGGTTCTTCATTACCAATTTTTGAAATCATTTCGGTACTAGAAAGCCTAAGCATCTGCTACGGTTTTTCTTAGTTTTGCCCTACGTTCAATACGACTTACTCTCTCCAAAACTTTGTCTTCTACAAAATTGATTACTTTTTCTTGGAGTTTTACCTTGTATACTTTGTTGATATACGTAATACCTCCTGGACTCATGACATTTACCTCAACGAGCATTCCATTAATCACATCTATCCCTACAAAGTAAAGACCATCTTTTACTAATTTAGGACCTATACGACGACAGAGTTCTTTTTCTTGTTTTGTAAGGCTATGTTTCTGTATACTTCCACCTGCTGACACATTTGATCTGTGATCATCATCACCGGGCACACGCTTCATCGCGCCTATTGGCTTTCCATTAAGGATTAGGATGCGTACATCTCCTTGATCTGCTCCAGGGATGTAATCTTGAAGGATCACATAATTGGTTGTACCATCTTTATTATCTATATAAAAGTCAAGTAAGGAACGGATACTAGACATAGCGCGTTTTTCTATCAAAATAACCCCCGAACCTCCAAAACCATTCAAAGGCTTTAAGATCATTTTATCTTCTTCTGACTCTTTAATCATTTTGATCAAATAGTCTTTATTTTTTGTTACGTGCGTACGCGGTATAAAATCACGGGTATTATCTTCAAAAGCAGCGGTGTATAATTTATTATTAGCGCGACGTATACCATCTACATCATTCATGATAAACACATCATCTTTTACAGAATCTAAGAAGTTTAACATAATCATATCTAATGGCGGATTACTACGTAAAATAATCACATCAAATCCCGCAAGAGGCAACATTTCTTCTCGTAAACTTGCATTTTTATGAAAGGACTTCAGATTACCAGGCACCTTCTCCATTTTGTTGATAGCCTTGCAAAAAGCAAATGTTTCACTATCCCTAATCGTAAGGTTTGCAGGTGTTGTAATAGCAACACCATGGCCACGTTTTACACATTCATGAATTAAAGAAAGGGTGGTATCATTTTCAGGATCCATTTCTTCCCATGGATACATAATATAACAAACATTCATAAAATCAAGTTTTAGTGTACCTAAAATACTAAAATTGATGAAACTATAAATATGTTTCCCAATATTATGTTTAAAAATTATTCAAATACTCTAAAATTATCAAATCCAGCTTTATCTTCATTCCCACTTTGATTAATAATAACCGTCATACGAACATTCGTTACGGTATTAGGAATATTAAATGTGAGTGTACCACGTAAAGAAGCATTACTATTTCCTGCTAAAACGGTAGAAATTCCTTGCCCCACATCATCATAAAACAATTCATAAGAAACTCGGTCGCCTGTATCAAATTCAAAAATATCGTAGTCAAAACTTACTTTAGCCGCTGTAGCTGTTGATATATCTACATTATCAAAAGCAATCATGTGATCTACATTAGGGCCAGATATAGGGTTATCCAAATCACTACATCCTAGAAAATCACCCGTAAACCCTGTGATATGATCTAATGCCCCTACGACTGCCCAGATATCTTCTAGCGCTGGAATATTATAGGAAGTTGGTGTTAAGGTGTAATTCCAAGAAGTCGTGGCGTCAAAGTCCTGGGCTGCAAACACTGTAAATCCTGTACCTGAAGAATCATTTGTACATACCCAGGTAGTTCCTGTATAAAATTGTAAACATTGTATCCCAACAACTGAGTCATTAATCAAAACAAGTAAGCCTGCATCTGTCGTTGCTACATTTATTAAGTCCCTTTGCGCAATGGTCATTACGGGAGGCATAAAACCTCTAAAAGAAAAACCACCATCTGGCGTTGGGCTTATTTCTAACATAGAAGCAGCCGAAGGCGTTGTGGTTCCTATCCCAACCTGGGCATAAGAAATAGAGATAAAAAACAAAAAGATAAGGTGTAATAAACATTTTTTCATGGCTATATGCGATTAAGTAGCGCCCACGCATATAGACATCTAATTTTTAAGTGCTTACAAAGTACAAATATTTTTGACTTTCATATATTTTTTTAAAGATTTTTTATTTTTTTAAACGCTTTCGCGAAAGCGATCTCAACCTGATGATAGCCTGATTTTAGAAAATTCTAAAAGAAGTTATTTGGTGATGCTACTTTTAAAGCTTACAAATATCATTTATTATTAATAGCAAGAAGTTAAATAAAAAATGGCGACGTGAAAAAACTGAAATTATAGTCTCTTTTTAGAAATTACATTCCATAAACGAAGACGTTAGGTAACAATGTACCCCACTCAACAGTTGACTATTTTTCTTTTGATTTACATAAACTACCTCGAGTCAAGCCCACAAGGCATTTCAAAGAAAAACTATTTAATTTCGAGGCAAGCCTCGAAGCATTTAAACCTCGATTATCGAGTAAAAAATTTTGTAGTATTATAATTTAATTAACGAAGTAGTATACCATGCATGATTTATATTAGCACATGTATAAAAACAGGTTACTGGTTATTTAACCTTCTGCATACAACAAAAGATGAATCAAACCATACTAGACATTGTAATCATTACCAGTGGAATTTTAGGGTATTTCTTATGCCTTGCACTGGTAACGACCTCTTTTTATAAGAGTCGTGCAAACAACTATCTTTCTCTGTCATTATTCTTACTTATTAATTTAACCTTTTTAGGTAGTTGGTCTGATAAAAAAAATATCGTTTTAGACTTTTTAAGTCTTTCTATGTCGGAATATCTTGTTGCTGCCACTATATTCATATATTTTCTTATCCAAATTGATCATACCTATTTAAAAGAAAAATGGTGTAAGTGGCTTTATGCGCCATTCATTATCTCTGTTATTATAGAAATTATCCTTCATTTGGATGCTGTTTTTCATTTATACGATTCAGATTTCGCCACCTTTGTGGACTATACAAAGTTCTTTACTGTATTTGGTTACAATTTCTTTTTAATTTTTTGGGGAAGATATTTAGTAAAAAAATCAAACACAATCTCAAAAAAGAAAAAACGTTGGTTACTGAGATTAAACCTTTTTATAATATGCATTATTATCTGTTGGCTTTTATCTATTGTAGAAATAGATATTTCAGAGTCAATATATAATTTACATTTCTTGAAAATTCTCCCATCGCTTTTATCCTGGTGGATATTATATTATGGAGTGTTAAAATTGCAAATAATAGTTCAAAAAGAAGAAATACATGACTATTTAGCTTCAAAAAAAACACATAATATTCCATCAAAAAAGAAAATAAAGAGTGCTACTACGTCTAAGATTACTGCCCAGCTTTATAAGTTAATGGAGGAGGAAGAGTTATATAAAAATCATCTTTTAAGTAGATTAGATCTAGCCAATCGATTGGAGACAAGTGAATCGTACTTGTCACAAATTATAAATCAGGAACTTAACAAAACTGTTGTCCAATTTGTAAATGAATATCGTATTGAAGCTGCTAAAAATCTATTGCAAAATCCAATCTTTAATAAATACTCTGTTGAAGCCATAGGCATGGAAGCTGGTTTTAAATCTAAGAGTGCTTTTTACAACGCTTTTAATACGAGTTTTAAAATGTCTCCAGGAGCTTTTAGAAAGCTTCAAAAAAC
>CAKZKZ010000727.1 GCA_937124495.1 uncultured Dokdonia sp.
ATATACTTCCCTATTTTCTTGATTTTGTCAAGACTTTCTACTTCATGGTGTCCATCTTTTGAAATTTCTGGGCTAACAAAGGGATGTTTTTTTTAGAGAATAGACGAATCTGGTTTTAAAAAGACAACAGGCTGTTCTGGCTTTTCATTTGCTAATTCTTCAATATGCTTTGCATAATTACGACCAATACAAAGTAGTTTCATAGAAATTAAAATTTAGTATTTAAACTGCGTAGCTTAATGGCTGTAAGCACTTTCTTTGTATACAGCGGAAAATCTGCATTTTGAATCCAACCATAATAACCAGGCTCTTGTTCTAAAACCGTTTCTACCAGTTTTCCTTTATGCTTTCCAAAGGCAAAGATTTCAACTCCATCATCATTATACCCTATAAATCCTGCAAAATCTGCCAATTTTTTTCGCGTACTAAACTCCGATAAAGACTTCATATCATTTTCTAAATCGTCATAACGATCTAATTGTGACTTCAAAACCTCATACGTTGCTTTGGTATCTGCAGCCGCACTATGTGCATTAACCAGATCTCCATCACAATAAAATTTATAGGCAGCTACAAGAGTACGTTGTTCCATTTTATGAAAAATATTTTGCACATCAATCGCATTTCTATTTTTCATATCAAAATCTATATCACATCTCAACAACTCTTCTGCTAACAAAGGAATATCAAAACGATTAGAATTAAATCCCGCGAGATCAGCATCTTTAACCAAGTTATATACCTCCGTTGCTTTTTCTGCAAATGTAGGTGCATCTACAATATCTGCATCACTAATACCATGTACTGCTGTAGTCTCTGCTGGAATAGGCACTGTTGGATTAATACGCTGGGTATATTCTTCTTCTCTCCCGTCTGGAAATATTTTTAGAATAGAAATTTCTACAATTCTGTCTTTAGCTACATTAATTCCGGTAGTTTCCAGATCAAAAAAGCAAATAGGTCTACTTATATTAAGCTTCATATAATTTTATTGAATCACAAAAATACAATTTGAAAAGCGATCTTCCTCCTTTGAAATTGCTAAAAATATAAGAATATGTATCTTGTGGCTTTATTTTTGAAGTCTGTTTTATATGAAGTTGTTTTTACATGTATTTTCCCTTTTATTCCCATTCCTTTTAATAGCACAAACCCCAGCGGTAGAACTTATAGAAGACAAGCAACCTAAACGTTGGACCTTGTATGCTCAGAATAATACAGACATTGAGCAAGAGGCTTTTCTGATGGTAAACGGAGAAGGTTTTAGGCGTAGCGCAGATCGCCCTATCATAAAAAAAATACCTCCTAATAGTAAAGTGGTCATGATTATTTTGATTCCTTTAAAAGGAGCTACTCCTAGCTACACCAAAGTTTTCACTTTTGAAGAGCAATTACAAACCATAAAAAAACGTAAAGGAGAAGGTAAACCAGAGCATGTGAATTTATTGCCTGTAAATCCTAAACAACTGACCGTTTTTACAGAAAATGACTGTGAGAAGTGCGCATATCTTACCAACTACCTCAACAGAAAAAGAATCAAGCATCGCACCTTAGATATCAAAAAGAATAGTGCTGTTTTTAATTTAATGTGGAAACACCTTAAAGACTCTGTCTCTGGCCGTGAACTTATTAAACTTCCAGTGCTCATGCATAAAGAAACCATGTATTTTGATATCATTAGCATGGAACATTTCATCCAAAATTTTGATTGGGAGAAGATTGATTAACAATATCTATTAGTACTACTTCATTAAGAAAAAAAATGAAATTCAGCGAAGAATACATAGCAGAAAAACTATATAAAAGTCTAAAAAAATATTTCAAAGGTAAAGGAAAGTTAATCCAAATATCAATTGAAGGAGCAGGGGTTCATTGGCATTGTAATTTAGAGTTGCAAAGTAGAAATACTAAAATTCATTGTTTTGAATACAGACACTATAAAGATGTAAAACCAGAATATCTTATATCTTTTGATGAATCAGAACAAAATATAGCTTGGGGAAGAACACATGATATTGAAAAAACTATTTACAGTTCAGAAGAATGGATAAACAAGAAAGGAATTCAAGAGTTGTATGAAAAATATGAATTTATAGATTGGTACAAGAGAAAAATTCAAAATATAGAAAGACTACTCATACATCATCAATCAGATATAAAAGAAACAGAAAAAAGATTAATTTCAACATGGGGCTCAGGGTTATA
>CAKZKZ010000728.1 GCA_937124495.1 uncultured Dokdonia sp.
GTAATACGGTAGCATGATCACGTTGCCCAATTTGAGAACCGATACTTGCTAGGGAAGCTTTGGTTAATTTCTTAGCAAAGAACATCGCAAGTTGCCTCGCTTGTACGATATGACGTTTTCGTGTTTTAGATTGTAGGGTATCTACATCCATCTGGAAATAATCAGATACGATTTTTTGAATGTAATCGATAGATACTTCACGTTTGGTATGCTTCACATAATTATCTACAATCTTCTTAGCAAGATCAAGAGTGATTTCTTTCTTGTTAAAAGAAGAGTGTGCAATTAACGAAATGATGGCACCTTCTAATTCACGAATATTGGTCTTGATATTATTAGCTAAGAACTCTACAATCTCTTCTGGCATTTCCACACCATCTTGATAGAGTTTATGCTTGATGATAGAGATACGTGTTTCAAAACCAGGATGTTGTAATTCTGCCGATAATCCCCATTTAAAACGAGATAATAAGCGTTGTTCGATATCTTGCATATCAACAGGAGCTTTATCACTCGTGAGAATTACCTGTTTTCCATTTTGGTGTAAGTGGTTGAAAATATGGAAGAATACGTCTTGTGTTCCTGCTTTTCCGCTTAGTAATTGAATATCATCTACAATAAGGACATCAATGACTTGATAGAAATGGATAAAATCATTTCTGTTATTTTTCTTAACAGACTCTATATATTGTTGTGTAAACTTTTCAGCAGAAATATAGAGTACTGTTTTTTCTGGATATTGATCTTTAATATGTACACCAATAGCGTGTGCTAAGTGTGTTTTTCCTAAGCCAACCCCTCCAAATATTAGTAATGGATTGAATGAAGTTCCTCCAGGCTTATTAGCTACAGCCATCCCCGCAGAACGTGCAAGGCGGTTAGAGTCTCCTTCTAGGAAGTTATCAAAATTATAACTAGGGTTGAGCTGTGATTCTATTTGTAAATTACGTATTCCAGGAATTACAAATGGATTTTTTAATTCAGGGTTTTTATTTTTTAAAGGCGCATCTACATCTTGTGATTTTAAAGATGTTCTATTAGCACTTGGGATTTTTTCTGTAAATGGTTGATTATTACCATAGGTGTTTTCCATTTTAATGACATACACCAGTTTTGCGTTTTCCCCCAGCTCTTTATTGAGTGCTACTTTTAGAAGTTTTACATAATGCTCTTCTAGCCACTCATAGAAAAACTTACTAGGCACCTGAATATTAAGTGCAACATCGGTAAGCTTTACTGCTTTGATAGGTTCAAACCACGTTTTATATGCTTGGGGTGTGATATTGTCCTTTATAAAAGACAGACAATTATCCCATACAGATTGCGCAGTTCTACTCATTAGTTAATATAAATTAGTTTGGTTGTTAGTTGTATTGGAAGGTTAAAAAATCATCAATTATTAACATAATTGCTCCCCGTTTTAACCTACAGCAAATATGTGAACAATTTTTTGAATAAAAAAACAACTTAGGGGTTGTTTTTCGATTAATTTTTGTGCATACTTAGCATGTTTTAAAACTACAAAAAAAAACCGAGCCATTCCTTTGAATACACATAATTCTTTTATTAAAGTTCGATATGCCGAAACAGACCAGATGGGGGTGGTGTATCATGGTAATTATGCGCAATACCTTGAGATAGCAAGGATTGAGTGGTTAGATGCCCTAGGAATTTCTTATAAAACTATGGAAGAAAATGGGGTCTTTTTGCCTGTTTATTCTATAAACATGATCTATAAGAAATCAGCGCAATTTGATGATCTGCTTACCGTTACTGTAACCTTGCGTAATTTGCCTACTGTTAGGATCATTTTTGACTATAAAATTTATAATCAACATGATGAATTGTTAACAACTGCTAGTACAGAATTAATTTTTATGGATGCAAAAAAAAATAGACCTATAAGATGTCCTGCTTATATTATCGATAAACTACAAGATTAAGCATCCTCTTTTTTGACTTTAACACCGTAAATATTTTTTACAAGTACACTTTTGTGTTCAAAATCTTTTTTTCTAATAGCGAGTGTGTACTCACATGCTAGTTCAGATTTTTGACCAATAATTCGAATATTCTGTTCTTTGATGACTCTCATGACTTTATTCATGAGTGCGTATTCGAATGTAATGGTAAACTCAATATCGATGGTTTTTTCTTCAATAGTAGCTTCTTCTATGGCGAGTTGTGCTGCGGTACGATACGCATTGATCAATCCGCCAACGCCTAGTTTAGTCCCTCCAAAGTAGCGCACCACTACAATTAATGTGTTGGTGAGTTCATACGCTTGTAGTTGTCCATGTATAGGAGCGCCTGCACTATTAGAAGGTTCTCCGTCATCATTGGCTCGATACCGATTATACTCTTTGCCAAGTACCCATGCATAACACCAATGTCGGGCTTGATGGTGTTGTTTTTTTAAAGCGTCAATGTATTCTTTTACTTGGTCTTCTTGTTCTATAGGAAAGGCATATCCATAAAACTTACTATTCCGATCTTTAAATAAACCTTCGGGAGATGGTGTGGTGATGGTTTTATAGGTGTCTTTCATAGAAAGTTTTTATTTCGATTAATTTTCAGGTGTTAATTTAAAACTAGTTCTTTTCTTTCCACCCATTCCCATCATAGAAAAATTTGTATCAACTTCCATGATTCCGCCGTAATCAATCCACATGCCTTTGTTTATTGAAAAAAATCCAATTGCCTTATGAGACATTTTCATAAAAGTTTTTTTATCACCTTCACCTGTAGCTATAGTAGCCATAAGGCTGTTTCCAAAATCACCAGAAACATATTCTTCAACATCATATATAATGACCGCG
>CAKZKZ010000729.1 GCA_937124495.1 uncultured Dokdonia sp.
GCGACCGCGGTACCATAGATCAAACTGTCTTTACCACTACGGGCGCCAATGCCATTGTAGATTGGGTACTGGTAGAACTGCGTGAAGGTCCAGACAATGAGAATACAACAGTAGTCAATAGCACAGCTGCACTCCTACAACGCGATGGTGATATTGTAGGACTAGATGGCACGTCGTCTATCACCTTTACAGAGGAAGAAGGCGATTATTTTATAGCGATCAAACACCGTAATCATATAGGCGTGATGGCCGCAGTGCCAGCGCCTTTAAGTAGTGCGGTGAGTACGTTAGATTTTACAGAGGATGCCGCTTTCGCGAAAGGAGAAAACCTCGCCCTCACAGAAGTCAATGGCAACTTTGCCATGATCGCAGGCGATGCAGATGGCAGTAGCCAGATTCTCAATACAGATATTACAGAAGCCTTAACACTTGCAGGAGGAGGCGAAGCCTATTCCACCGCAGATGCAGATATGAATGGATTTGTACTTAATTCAGATATACAGTTATTGGTGCTGGCAAACTCTGGGACGGTACAGCAGTTTGATGAATAGGTATGCTTTTTACCTATGCCATGATTCCTAAAATAGCTGCGTGAAAAATAAAAAGAGGATCCTCATGTTAGACGATTAAACATCCTAAAAATAACTGTTAAGCTCAAAATTTTCCTAATGCTAGTGCATAATTGATACAAGAATGTCGGTTTTGTGATAGCATCGTGCGCTATTGTTATAGTCATCTAGAATGTCTCAGGTTAATTTTACACTCAATTAATGTACAGGTGTTTCACTCATAAAAGTGATGAAGTAATCATTTCAGGATGAGGCTCTGGAATTATAAAATAATTTGATTAATAACTAGTATATAAACTACAAATAACTACGCTTTCCATTTATCAAAATATAGGGAAGCATAAAACAATTACTAACTACTAATATAATTAATGATGAAACATTTTACCCTTGGTATAGCGTTACTGCTAGCGTTCTTTACAATGAGCGCACAAGACATTACCCTTTCTTTTGAAAATCCAGAAGTCACCACCGATGGCATGGATAGTTTTTACGAAGTAGATGTGATGATCTCTTCTGATGCCGCCTTTGGGATGGGCTCTGGACAGTTCTTTTTAGATTATAATGCAGCAGCTTTTGGAATACAGGTAGATAATAATGGAGCTATAGAATATGAGCGTCCAGATACGTCTTTGCTTGGAGGAGCTGTCATTGTAGATGTAGGAGGGACACCAGTACCATTAGGAGATCACTACACGAGTTTTGTAACTAATGATACTACCGATGAAAAAGTTTCATTCCTGTGGCAACAAAATGCTAGTGGTGGAATGTATGGTGATAATGTGCCAGCAGGCACTCCAGTAGCATTAGTACATGTAAAGATAAAGTTTCTAGATGGTGCTACGGGAGAAGATCCTTCGGTTTGTTTTGATGCAACCAATCCTTTTGATGATCAGTTTTTTACAGCCTGTGGACCTTATGACCCACTTGTAGGTTTTAGTTTTAATGCAGCAGATTGTTTAAATGAGCCAGGTTCTCAGATATTTGAGGATGCTCCAGATTGCTCCGGATCAGTTATTTTTAATGGAGTCAACTTTGTATGGGAAAATGATGCATGGACACCACAAGATCCAGAAGGTGTAGCAACAGCATCAGATAATATAGAGGTATTGTCTCCAGATGCCATTTTAACAGGAGATGTGATTGCTAATAATGTAACAATCGCTACGGATGGTGTGCTTGATATCGCAGGAAATACCTTGAATTTTCATGGAAACCTTGATGTGACTGGAACTTTAACAGCAGACCAATCGACGGTTGCTATTTCTGGTGCAGCTGCTCAAACACTTAACGGAGATTACAACGTTGGAAACCTTATTGTCAATAATACAGGAAATACAGATGCAGTACTTACAGGAAATGTAGATGTATTAAGTACAGTAACACTTACAGATGGTACACTAGATGTATCAGGGGGAGCACTTACCTTTAAAAGTGATGCCGCTACAACTGCTATGTTAGATGAAGTAGTAGATGGAGCTATTACAGGTGATGTTACCGTAGAGCGTTATATGTCTAGTCGTCGTGCTTTTAGATTAACGTCGAGTGGAGTAACAACAACTTCTACAATCAATGCCAACTGGCAAGAAGGTGTAAATAATGTAGATGGCACCAATCTTAATCCTAATCCTGGTTTTGGAACACATATTACAGGAGGAGATGCAGGAGCCAATGGTTTTGATGATACCGTGACAGATAATGCATCTATGTTTAGCTTAAACAATGTAGGGCAAGCTTGGGAAACAGTAACCAATACAGATACAGATGTTTTAAATGCTGGAAAAGGATATCGTCTTTTTATACGTGGTAGTCGTAGTACAGATTTAAGTGCAGCAACACCAACACCATCTGAAACAGTATTAAGAGCGACAGGAGCACTTGCTACAGGTGATGTATCTCAAACAGATTTTAGTATGGTTGCAGGTGAGTTTAATTTCTTCGGAAATCCATATCAAGCCTCTGTAGATATGGGTGCAGTAACAACAGCATCTACTAATGTAAATACCAATCAATACTTCATGTGGGATCCATCATTAGGGGAGCGTGGAGCGTATGTGACGGTTATGCTTCCAGGAGGAACGAATACGTCTATGTCTGCAGCCAATCAGTTTTTACAACCAGGTCAAGCAGCTTTTGTAACGACCGCAGCAGCAGGAGCAGCGTCTATTTTATTTACTGAAGGTAGTAAAACGGTAGGTGAGAATACAACAACCTCATTTGCAGAAGAAAACCCATTAGATGAATCACACATTATTGGTCAATTATATCGTACCGAAGCATTTAATGCAGGTGAATCGCTACAAGATAGCTTTGGTATCTTTTTCTCCCCAGATCATAGTAATAATATCACTTTAGAAGATGCCTCTAAATTCTTTAATCAAGATGAGTCTATGGCGATTTCTAATGACGATTCTACCTTAAGTATAGAACGTCGTTTTATGCCAGAAGTAGGGGAGGTGATTCCGTTATTTAATGATACGTATAGAGTTACAGAATATACACTCGTTTTGGATGTAGCTTCATTAGGAGATGTGACAGCATATTTTGTAGATGCTTTTACAGGAGATGCTATAGCACTTGTAGCTGGTGAGAATGTGATTTCTTTTACAGTAAACTCAGAAGATGAAAGCTCGGCAAGTGATCGTTTTAGTTTCGCTTTCGCGGAAGCGGTATTAGCCACAGAAGACAATGAAACGTTTGCACTTGCCATGTTTCCTAATCCAGTAAAAGATGGAACTCTTACGATGGTTTCTACAGATTTAAGTGGAAAAGAAGTAACGTTGACTATAACAAATATGTTAGGACAACAAGTGTATAATAAACAACTACAGTTTGCAGGAAATACACTTAGTACAACAGCCATGAACAATGTAGGTAGAGGGATTTATTTTGTAACACTTACAAGTGATACAGGAAGTACAACTCGTAGAATTATCAAACAATAACAAATCATTAATAAGAGCATCATGAAAACGATAAAAAGAAATATAAAAATACTGGTACTTATCACTGGTTTGGCATTATCCTTTAATGCAACAGCGAGTACAACGGCAATAATACATCCACAAATCACCTTTGATGAAGATGTAGAAGATGTTCCGCCAGCACCAATAGATGGATTAATAGGCCTTGGTCTTGCAGCTGGAGCTTATCTAGGATTGCGTAAAAAATTTAAAAAAGCAGATTAAGATTTTTTCCCTCTAGACATAGTTGTTTTAGTGAGATATTATAATTGGTTTAGTGAGATAAAAGGCTCCTTTTTTAATGGAGGAGCTTTTTTGTTTTTTTCCCTAAAAACAAAAGGGTAAAGTATAGTTAGTAGTTTTTTTGTTAAATGACCCTCTAAATATGTTTAGAGGGTTGTTTTCCTAGAATCAATACAAATTTCAACATGATGTTTTGATTCTTTTAGTACAGAAGATAGTTACTTTCTATAAAGAATTACCCATAGGAGTTATATGAATATACCTGCAAATCTACAGTAGCCTTATAGCATAAGGTTTATACTAGTTATTGCTAAGCTGGATATAATCTTAGAATTAGGTATACTAATTAAGTTATTATGGATAAAATAGTATTTATTTTTCTTTTCATAAGCGCTGTAGCGATCTCTCAAAAAAGGATGAGTACTCATACTTCTAGGCAAGGTCAAGTGGCTTTCTTCTCCTATACAGATGTAGAGAATATAGAAGCTGTTAATAATCAAACATTATGTGCCTTAGATATAGATACAGGAGATATTACTGCACAGATACTCATGAAAGCATTTGTGTTTGAAAACTCATTAATGGGAGCCCATTTTAATGATAGTTATATAGAGTCAGATCTATACCCTAAGGCGCTATTTACAGGGGTTATAGATGACTTTGATCCCATACAAGAGTCTCCACAAGCGAGAATGGTACAAGGAAAGTTAACGATAAAAGATATCACAGTACCCTTGGAAATGAAAGTAATCATTACACGCACCTCTACATCTTACATTCTTGTTGGAAATACAGAAGTACGTATCAAAGATTTTAGGATTAACATACCTAAACTGTTTGAAACATACATTGCAAAAATGATGCAAATCACTTTTAATTTTGAATTTAAGGTTTCTGATCCATAAGACATCTATTTATAAAAAATAGAGCGTCATTTTCTTAAATG
>CAKZKZ010000730.1 GCA_937124495.1 uncultured Dokdonia sp.
CTTCAGAAAGTCCTGAAGAAGCCTCGATACGAATATCTTGAGATTTTCCAGTTGCTTTATCTACAGCAGATACTTTGATGATACCATTAGCATCAATATCAAAAATCACTTCAATCTGTGGTACACCTCTTTGTGCTGGAGGAATATCTGTTAATTGAAAACGACCTATTGTATTATTATCTGCTGCCATAGCACGTTCTCCTTGCAGTACGTGAATATCAACACTAGGCTGATTATCTGCTGCTGTTGAGAATACTTGTGACTTCTTAGTAGGAATCGTTGTATTTGCTTCAATAAGCTTTGTAAATACATTCCCCATAGTTTCAATACCTAAAGAAAGTGGCGTTACATCAAGAAGTAATACATCTTTTACATCTCCTGTAAGTACTCCTCCTTGTATCGCTGCTCCTACGGCTACAACCTCATCTGGATTTACTCCTTTTGAAGGTGCTTTTCCGAAGAACTTCTCTACCGCTTCTTGTACTGCAGGAATACGAGTAGATCCTCCTACAAGAATAATCTCATCAATATCTCCTGTACTTAATCCAGCTGATTTAAGTGCTGTTTGACAAGGCTCAATAGTTCTTTTTACTAAATCGTCAATAAGTGCTTCAAACTTGGCACGACTTAACGTACGTACTAAGTGCTTTGGTCCACTTGCCGTAGCTGTTACATACGGTAAGTTGATTTCTGTTTGTGTAGAAGAAGAAAGTTCAATCTTTGCTTTTTCTGCAGCTTCTTTAAGACGTTGTAAAGCCATTGGATCTTGACGAAGATCCATATCTTCTTCAGATTTGAACTCGTCTGCAAGCCAGTTAATGATTTTCTGATCTACGTCATCTCCTCCTAAGTGTGTATCTCCATCAGTTGAAAGTACTTCAAATACACCATCTCCTAATTCTAGGATAGATACATCATGTGTTCCTCCTCCAAAATCAAATACTACGATCTTCTGATCAGTATCTTTTTTATCAAGTCCATACGCAAGTGCTGCTGCTGTAGGCTCATTAATAATACGCTCTACTTTAAGACCTGCAATCTCTCCAGCTTCTTTAGTCGCTTGACGCTGACTGTCATTAAAATATGCAGGAACTGTAATTACAGCTCTTGTTACTTCTTGTCCTAAGTAATCTTCTGCCGTTTTCTTCATTTTCTGAAGTGTCATTGCAGATAATTCTTGTGGTGTATATAAACGACCATCAATGTCTACTCTAGGCGTATCGTTATCTCCTTTTACTACTTTGTAAGCAGAACGGTCTGCTTCTTTTGAGCTCTCGCTATATTTATTCCCCATAAAACGCTTGATAGAAGCGATTGTTTTTGTTGGGTTTGTTACAGCTTGTCTTTTTGCTGGATCTCCTACTTTAATTTCTCCACCTTCTACAAAAGCAATTACAGATGGTGTTGTACGTTTACCCTCAGCATTAGGGATCACTGTAGGCTCGTTACCTTCCATAACAGCGACGCACGAATTGGTAGTTCCTAAGTCAATTCCTATTATTTTACTCATTATATATAGTGTTTAAGTGTTATTTAAAATTTTCTACACTACACAATAGTCAATCATTATGCCACTACAAACAAGCTGACAAGGTGTCATTTTTTGCTTTCGCGAAAGCGGAAACAACGACACAAAAAAACATCTAAACTCAAGACTAGCCTATCTCTAGCAACTCTCTCCATTGTGTCGTATACCTAGGACTTCGTTCTCGTTTAATAAGTTCCCACTCCTGTACACGCGTTCCTATCATGGCAGAAGACACGGTTGTTTTTCCAAATTTTCTATTCAATATATCTAATGTTTTCATCAGTTTTGAATCGGCACTCTTAGATGGTTGTTCAAAAAGATTCCCCTGCACATGTGATTGCGGGATCAACCCTGTCAGGTTTACCGCTACTTTTTTATATCTGTAGCCAGATTTATATATCTGATGTAACGCTTTACGTGCTTGCGTTATGAGTGTAAATGTATCATTAGTCGGTATCGGTAAAGTAATGATAGTACGGTTTGAATATTGTTTATCTACCGTACTATGGTAATTTGTATACAGCGCTACATGTATATAGGTAGCGCAAGATTTTTGAGCGCGTAATACTTCTGCGACTTCTGTGATATAATAAGCACAGGCTTCTTCTATTCTTCCTAGGTCTGGTAGTTTTTGTCCAAATGACTTTGCAGTTCCAATCGCTTTTTTAAGATTAGGAATCTCCATAAACTCTAAACAGGATTCTCCTTGTAATTCTTTCCATAATCGTTCTCCTACAATAGTCATCTCTTTACGAACCCAAGCTAGGGGCAATTCTACAAAATCAATGGCCTTAAAGACACCTATTGCTTGAAGTCGTTGTACATGTTTTCTTCCAATCCCCCAGATATCACCTACATCAGCCCATTGTAAAGCGGCTATTCTTTTGGCTTCTGTATCCATCACATACACATGGTCGTATGCAGGAATCTTCTTTGCCATACGATTAGCAAGCTTAGCCAATACTTTTGTAGGAGCAATCCCCACCCCTACAGGTAAACCCGTATATCTGTAAATACGCTCCTTCATCTCAAACCCATACGCACGCATATTGATATGAGATAATCCATGCATATCAAGAAAAGCTTCATCAATACTATATACCTCTACAGAAGGAGAAAATGTACCTAAAATATGCATCACCCTTTGTGACATCTCTCCATACAAGGTATAGTTAGAAGAAAAACAGGTTACTTTATGCTCTCTAAGAATATGTTTGATTTTATAAACCGCTTCAAACATAGGAATATGCGTCAACAGTTTTGCTTCTTTATTTGCGGCAATAATACATCCATCATTATTACTCAACACCACCACAGGTTTCCCCCACAAATCTGGTCGAAATACCTGCTCACAAGAAGCATAAAAACTATTACAGTCTACCATGGCAATCATCGCGCATCATGTATTATATACGTAATCACTCCCCAAAGCACATAGGGTTCTTGCTCCTTATCAAAAGGAACACGTATTACTTTAAAACTTCCTTCTTGTACTACCAATGCTAAATCTTCAAGACTAGGTGTAAGCGATCTATCTATGATAAGGACATCTTTATCTAGAATGGTAAAATCTTTCCACGTATTTCCTTTTACTCTAATATAAAAAGTAGCATCTTTATGGATAGAAAGTTCTTCATTAAGATCAATAGATGCTTCCATATAATGGGTAGCAGCACTCGGAAAGCCAGTTTGTTTTGACACTTCTGCCTGATGACGATCTGTAGTGACATTTACTTTTCCTGATGCACGTATTTCCATATATCAAAAATATGGAATTTTTCCAATTAAAAAGAATATTTCCAACTGTAACATCATGCAACTTTCGTATACTAATGCTACAACGTATGTAACTATATGACTTCAAGCCAAAAGACACGCCTTCTTTTTAAAACATTTTTTAGAATGTGGGGTTTATATATTCTCTTTTTTATTACCATTGGGGTACTGAGCATCTGGATTCCTGAACTCAAAGCAGGTGGATATGAAGACACAACCCTCAAAGAGCTCTCCCAAAATAATCCATTTAAACTTTTTGTTCTTGCATGCATCTTTGCTCCTATTGTAGAAGAAATGATGTTTAGAACTCTCATCAAACCCAGGCATACAGATATTATTTTATGTATTTGTTCTTGGCCAGTTTTTATAGGGCTACGCTTTTTACCTAGAGATATACATTGGGGAGTTGTATTGGCATTTGCTGGCGTTTTGCTCTTTGTCTTGTTTTATATTTTAAAACATTTAATTACAGAAACCAACACACAACGGTTCCGTGCTTTTCTTGATAAGCATGTAACACTTGCCCTCATTGTTGCTTCCATCATTTTTGGACTTGTGCACATTAATAATTATGTAGATGACTTTGTCATCAATATCGCGTTGTTGATGCTGATTGTGCCTCGTATTATTTCAGGTTTTATGATGGGCTGGATTAAAATAAGAAATCAAGGACTTATCTGGTCTATGGGGCTTCATTTTATGAATAATGCTTTTGTGGTAGGTGTCGTCATACTAGCTCGTTAATGGAGGCACTGTTAGTCCTGAGTCCTAAATAACAAATTCCTCATTAAATCATTATTTCATCCTTATCTTTATAACATGTTGTTTATTCCTATTCAATTACAAGATATTGACGTTTTACAGGCACTGGCCATGCGTACCTACATTCATGCATTTGCACATAATAACAAACCTGGTGTATTGGAAACCTATACTGAGTACGCTTTCGCGAAAGCGCACTTAGAAAAACAACTTTTAGCACCTGAATCGTATTGGTATTTTATAAAAGACAAAGATGCTATTATTGGCTATCTCAAACTAAACACGGGAGATACACAGACAGAATTTCAACAGCAAAATGGACTCGAAGTCGAGCGTATTTATATAGATATCCCTTATCTCAGTCAAGGATTTGGAAAAAAAGCAATAGATTTTTCAATTTCTGAAGCACGTAAACTGGAAAAAAACTACATTTGGTTAGGTGTTTGGGAAGAAAATCCAAATGCCATTCGGTTTTATAAAAAGTGTGGTTTTAAGATTACGGGCACCCATCAATACGATATGATTGCCGAGATCCAGACAGACTACATCATGCAATACGATCTTACATGAAAGAAAAAGAAATAGAGTGTATCTCTATATTTGATATGCTAAAAATAGGCGTAGGTCCTTCCAGCTCCCATACATTAGGTCCTTGGCGCGCTGCGCGACGCTTTATAAAAAAACTAAAAGAAGACAATTTATTTAATACTGTAGATCGTTTACACATCGATTTATACGGGTCTTTATCCCTCACAGGAAAAGGTCATGCAACCGATGTTGCAGTCATGATGGGACTTCTTGGAGCAGACCCTCAAACGTGTGCTATTGATGCTATTCCTACAACGATTGAGAACATCAAAACAACGAAAGAAATCTCTTTTGATGGAGAGCGTATGGTTACATTTGATCCTGAGATAGCTATAAAATTTAATCGTGAATTTTTACCCTTCCACCCTAACGGAATCACATTTAAAGCACATATCGGACCGCAAGTG
>CAKZKZ010000731.1 GCA_937124495.1 uncultured Dokdonia sp.
CTTTCCCATCTAAAGGTCCACCTTCGAGTACGTTGGTCACCGTATCTACGTAATAATGGATATGGTAGGCAAGTGTTGCAATGGTATTACATTCATATACTTGCGTAGTGGCTTCTTGCCAAGTAACATCTGCCAGTTGAGCTTTAAGATTGGAAGATGTCCAATTTCCAGAAAAGTAAACGTCCCGTAGGTGTTTGGCAATGTGTTTTATGGTATTCATCTTGAGTGTGCTATGATAGCACTAAGATACTGGTTTTTTGATTTTATTTTAAAACAGAGAGTCGTATAAAAAATGGACATAGGTTTGTGTTTTGCGTAGTTTATTGCTTTTTTCTAACTTTTATGATAAACGTATTGACTTCTTGTCGCTTAATTGTTGTTATGTTTTCAATAAATTTTTTAAAGGCTTCCTGTTGGTTAGTAGCATTTTCATAGTTTCCAGTAAGTCCAAAAAAATCTTCACCTTCATTTCGTATTATTTCTGCATTTTTCCTGTAATGCTTCCATCTTTCTTCAAACCTAAAATGTCTATTTAATGCTGTGGCTATAGCTATAGTAAGACCTAAAATACTTATGATGGTTATCGAAGACATACCAATTTTTAAATTCAATTCGCTTTGTTCAATTACAGGAATTAATATCCCAACAATAATGACCAATAATTGTAAAATATTAAAGAATAGACTGTCTTTTATGGCGAGTCTATCAAGGTATTTTAAATAATTCAACCAACTAATTCTGAATAAGATTTTATCAGTTTCTGATAAATCACTCATCTCAATCAATTCATTATATGATTTAAAATCTTCCTTTGAATTAAAGTACCATCTAGTCATAATTATGTTTTTCAAATCGTATACAAGGTGTTTGTATATGATTAGTTATGTAATTAAGTGCTTGTTTCACACGAACTATTAAAAATACATATAATTTATAACTTGTTATTTACGAGAACTTAAGATGTGTAAAAATCAATTTTAAAAACTTTTTAGTTAAGATGTAATGGTTTAGGGTATGTAGTCTTTCTTGAGATTATAAACTTGTGTAAATGTTGTCTTTCTTAGTAATTTTTATTGAATTCAATTTTAAGTAGATTAATGATCGCAAATAGGCTTCTTAAGTTTAACATTCTTTAAAGTATTCCAAACATCGTGTGTAAAGTCTTTAGGAGAAAATCGAAATAGAATGATAGATTTCTTTTTTGCTTTACAATAATGACTTTCTATCAAGACGTGTAAAGTGATTGGGCTATTGGTTGTAAATCCATCATAGGTTTTAATTTTTCCCTTAAACATAGAATAGGAGCCACTATCTTCTATTTTAATGATTAGCGCTGAAGCTTTATATTCCTCTAGGCCTACAAGCCCATCAAAATATTTTTCTAAATCTGATGCTAAGTTATGCTCGCTTATTTTTTCATTCAGATTGATATCCCAAGCAAAGGCATACGACCAGAAATTTTGATGATGTTCATTAGACCAACCTTCTGGAGGAAAGCGAGCTTCCTCTACACCTTCATAATTAATATTCTGTGCAAAGCGTATAGGAAACTTAAAGATTTCTTTTCCCCAAGTACTATCCAAATCTATCAAATGTGCTTCTTCGTGGTCTTGACCAAATGCAAAACAGGAACATACAATCAATATAAATGTCAGTAGTATTCTTTTTATTTCTAGGTGGTTACAATTGTTAATTTTTGTCATCATGTTTGATTTTTGGTAAAGCTATATGAGCTTCAGACTAAAAGTGTCAAACAAATGCAAAAGAAATGTCAATAATTGCAAAAATGCAGATCATCCTCTATTATTTACAAGAATTCTGATTTCTAATAAAAATAGCTATATAGTTTTTACGATAGGGAAGTGGTTATTAATTACGTAACCATTTGGCCATTTTTGGAAACGTATGTGTATTACTTCCTTGATCATTAGGGTCATTTTTAAAGAAGCCCATCCATTCTAATAATGGTAAACCAATATAATTTTCATTTTCAAATTGTGAGATCAACCACGCTGAGTCGTTTTTATATCCATCGGGATGAAACACAACTTCGGGTTTGATATCTAAATGACAGATGGCAGCATACGACCACAGAATAGAAATAATTTCATCACTTGCACTTGGCCAGTTAAGGTCCATTTCTGGGGTACCAATGAGCGGTCTAAGGCTTTTATCTGTTACTGCCAAATGACCAGCCTCATGAAGGATGTCTCCTGGATATTTTAGTCGGGTTTTATCAATTCGAATAGAATTCTCTTGAATCTTGAGTCCAGGAAGAAAACAGGTATCATCCAACGTCTCTTCAATGACTGTTATGCCTATTTCCTTTACAAAATCAATTAAGTAGGTTAACATATCTTCGTCATAAGCGAGTGTTTTTGTATCACCTTGCACTATTTTGGTTACTACTAAATTTTCTAAAACGAGTATGTCTAAAGCTGTTTCATTAAATAGCATAATAGCATCTTCAGGGGTTTCTACCATAGGTGTGCCTTTTTTATTAAGACTTGTATTCAGTAAAATAGGAATGCCACTTTCTGCATGAAATGCCGTTAGTAATTTTGTGAATTTTGGATTCCATAGGGAGTCAACAGTTTGCACGCGTGCTGTTCCATCACAATGTGTTACATTTTTTAATTGCGTCACATATTCTTGACGTGTATGATCTAATAAAATCATATACGGACTTTCTCTCCCGGCAACAAAATATTCTTGTACGTGACTTTTTAATATTGCCGGAGCAAATGGTCGAAAATCTTCTCGAAATTTTATATTCTTATTGATATGATTTTGAAGGTTTTCTTTCCCTGGATGTGCCAGAATACTTCTTCGGCCTAAAGAACGAGGACCAAATTCTGACCCTGACTGAAACCAAGCTACGGTCTTTCCAGCATTTAATTCGAAGGCAACTTGTTGTAACATGTCATTCTCATCAGTAAAAAGCTCTTGCGTATACTGAGTATTTGAATCCTTTTCGATAGCTGCTATACACTCTTTTTGGTCATATTCTTTTCCAAAGCAAGTATCACCATTGTGTGGAACCTTGTCTTTACCCAAATATTCCAACCATCCATAAAAAGCACACCCTAAAGCAAGGCCATTATCTGCAGCTGCAGGTTCAAAGTATATCTGTTCTGCTATCTTTTTTTCAATAACTTTTCGGTTTGCTGCGGCATTTAGAGCAACTCCTCCAGAGTAACATAAGTTTTTATGAGGGAATCTCTCCATACGTGATTTGATACATTGAATCACGGCTTTCTCCACTTGTTCTTGTGCCCACTTTGCGATATCGGCATAATACTTAAAATGCTTTTTGAAATGATCATAACCAGAAGAGGGTTTTGTCAGGAACGTTTTCCATTGATCTGTAACATGTAGTGAACCTTCTTTATACATAAAGGCATCCATCTCGTAAATTCCTGATTCTCCAAAAGGAGCTAATCCCATTAATTTTCCTACATCGTCCATGTTGCCAAATACATAATGACTTATTGCTGCATAAAACCCACCGATGGAATGCTGTGTTGTAGGGAGTTGTATGCCATCACTATGATTATCTGACATCGGACTAAAGTCTTTCCAAAGTGAGGTTAGTTTCTTCCCATCAAAATGGTAAAAACTATCTTTCTCACATTGCATCGCGTTCATAGCAAATATGCTATCAGGTATTAAGTGTTTTTCTTCTGGATGTAATGCTAGGTATTGAGTAAGCGGACTCCCACATCCATCAATGACCATGACATTGCATTCATTAAATGGAGATGTACCTACGGCACTATACGCATGTGCTAGGTGATGCGAAATATCTACCACTTCTAGACTTCCTTTTTTAGAAAACAATCTTTTACCTTTATGATACTTTTTTTCTGGAATTTCAAAGTTGGCACATTGGACGACTAGACTAAGATCTTCTAGTTGAATTCCTTCTGCGTCTAAACAATATTGAATAGCCAACGTATCATTACCTCCATCATGCTTTATTCTTGTGAGTCGTTCCTTTTCAATAGCAACACAGACTTTTCCATTTTTTAATAAGACAGCAGACCCATCGTGAGAAAGCCCTGTTCCTAGAACATATATATTAGAATTCACGTATACTTATTTCTTTTAATTAGGGTTCATAACGAACGACTATTCATTTACAATCAAAAAAAGACCTAAAATACTCATTTGACATAAGCTTGCGCGAAATTTTTCCCATTCAGTGTAAAATTTCACGAAAGTGAACCCCTATAGATTAAATATAGATGCGTTTATATACACTTTTATTTACAACGGTTTAAATGTAAAAAGCGACACATCTTTTAAGATACGTCGCGTTTGTTTTTTAGGTATGAAGACCCTCAAATCTTCCTGCACGATCAAATACTTTCTACAAAATCTGAAAAGACTTTTTTATGAAGTTCAAGATCCATGTCTGGAGAAAGCGCTACACGGGCAATATAATCTTTATCACCTTCTTTCGTGGTTCCTTGGGTTGAAGTTGCAGGAATCGTCCAATAGCATCCTTTTAACTGTCCATAACTCACACAGTACTTGCTTTCGTTAGGGATTTCGGTAATCATTAAACGGATTAATTTATGATTCAAAGCTCTTTTGTAGGCTTCTTTTTCTTCAGCAGTCGTTCCTTTTGTCGGAAGGTCTAATGAAAATACAGAAGGTGTAAACCCTTCTTTTGCGAGTTCTTCTGAAACAAAATTGATGTTGGCATCTGGTAGCGTTTCATTAATGAAGGTTACAAACTCACGCGTATTGGTATATGCATCCTTGATTCGTTGATTCATGGAAGGCAATTGCTTGGCTAATATTTCATATTGAAGACTCGTCGCTTCGTTATCGCAAAGGATGAGGTGCTTTTCTATGTTATCCATCAAAGCGTCTGCTTTTTTATTCCCTACACAATACCCAGCAGTACATTGTCCACCACTTGGGAATTTAGATCCACTAACATAGGCAAGAGTTCTCACGTTTGATAGAATGTCATTCTCACCTAAAAAATGCACATTAGGGCAAAACGTTTGATCCAAAATAAAAACTGGATCAATAGCATTGTTACCATT
>CAKZKZ010000732.1 GCA_937124495.1 uncultured Dokdonia sp.
TGATTCCACAGGAGTAGGTATGCCCAAAGCGCCTAGTTGGGGCTGGCAAGACAACCATCCTATGGTAAATGTAAGCTGGCGTGATGCTATGGATTATGCAGATTGGCTTTCTGCTCAACTAAAGCAAAAAGTTCGCCTCCCTTATGAGGCAGAATGGGAATTTGCCGCACGTGGTGGTAATAAAGCTAAAGGTTACAAATACAGTGGCTCTAATAATATAGCCGAAGTGAGCTGGTTTGAGGACAATTCAGGTAATAAAATCCATGCTGTAGCTGGCAAAAAGGCTAACGAATTAGGACTTTATGATATGAGTGGTAATACTCTTGAATGGTGTATGGATAAATACGCAAGTGATTATTATGCCAACAGTCCTAAAGAGAATCCTAAGGGTACTACTGAAGGGGATAGAAGAGTAATACGTAGTGGTGGCTATAACCTTGATGAGACTTTTTCCAGTGTTGCGTTTCGTTACGGAAGCGATTTTACTGGTGAGTTGTATGACTATTCTGGGTTTCGTGTGGTTACAATCAAAGAAGAAGAATAAAGAGGTCTTCTTATTCAGTTAAGAAAAAACCTTACTAAGAATAGTAATTAATAAGTTGTTGTTAAACATTTATAAATACTAAAATTATGAAAAACAAAATAGGGTTATTCCTTTTAATTCTTCTTTTTCTTGCGTGTAAAAACGAATTTAAAGAAGACACTGATACATTAAGCGCAACAGGCCCAAAATATGAAACGTATAATTATTCTGGATTTACAAAGGAAGAGATGTACGCATTCCATAAACATATATACGAAGGGGGCAATTGGACAGAATGGGGAGATAAGGCGCGATTTTATTACCTAAACTTTTCTGAAATACAAAAACACTCGCGCATACTTAGATCAGATACACCAAAAATTTTTGAAGAAAGACCAAGAGATGATGTGAAAAATTTTATTATCACAACAGATTTAAAAAAGGGCGGAGGCCTATCATTAAACGACTATGTACAGCAAGTAGAAGTTAATGGGCTCATTATAATTCATAAGGGCAAAATAGTCTTTGAAGGCTATCCGAGAATGTTCCCAACCGATTTGCATATTAATATGGTAATCACCCAAGTCTTTGTTAGTACTTCAATAGCTATTTTGGAAGATAAAGGTTTAATCGATACGAGCAAACCTATTGATTACTACTTTGATGCCCTTAGAGGGTCAGGTTGGGAAGGCGTGCCCATAATTGATATTCTTTCTATGAGTTCAGGTATTGATCGCGTCACATTGGAGACAAATGAGGCAAGTTTTGACCCAATTAAAGATCTAACCAACGCAAAATCTAGTACGCCCTCAGGAACAAAGTATCAATGGAGTAATGCTGATGCTATGGTATTAACACTACTTGTTGAGAAAATTAGTGGTCTTACCTTTGGCGATTTTGTGGAACAGGAAATTTGGAAAAAGATAGGAGCAGAATATAGTGCCCTTTTAGGAATCAACACGAATGGAACCTCTCTTTCATATCTCGATGGCATGTCAACAACATTAAGAGATCTTGCTAGATTTGGTCTTGCTTTTACACCTAGCGGTAGAAAGAGCGCCAATCCCATAATTTCTGATGCGCACTTATTTAAAATTCGAGATGTAAATGAAAACCTTAAAGCGACGTCACGGCAAACAAATGAAATAATATACAGCAGTTATCAATGGGGCGCAGTCTATGAAGATGGTGATTTTTATAAAGGTGCACACGGTGGACAAGGTCTTTATGTATCTCCTTCTAGAGATTTGGTTATTGCCTATTTCGGAACTGCCAATACAGATTTTGAAAGCAATCAACTCAATATTATTTCTCGACAGCTTTCCAAATCTGGACTATTTGATCTTGAATGAAACCTCAAAATAAGAAATCAAGGATAAGCTTAAGGAATTACAAAAAAATGACTAAAACGCACTTCCGCTATTAGGTGGGTTTCATTAACAAATTGTTACCAAACATATTAAAAATTAAACAATGAGAAACTTTAATTTTATATTGTAAATTCCATTACCCCAACTTCCGATCAATAATTCATCATTATCATTATTCAATAGTATTTCTGATATAACATCGAAATCGACGTACTTAATTTTTTTCGATTTTCCGGAGTCTAGAACAAAGATTCCATTTTTCCAGCTTCCAATAAAAATAATTTCGGCATCATTTCGCTCTATGACATTGATTTGACTTATTCCGATTTGAGGAACATTATCGATTTCTTCCCAAGTTTTTCCTTGATTTTTACTATGATAAATTGAACTAAGAGTATCACCTGATTTACTCGATGCAACCCAAATTGATTTTGAGTTATTTGAAAATTTCTTTCAATAAAATGTTGACCTATTGAATAATCGATCCAACGTGGACCTTTTTACTCTAGTTACCCGTTGCCCTAGATTAACTGCATCAATATTGCCGCAATTAATATTATAATAAACTACCCTTTTCGAATAGTTCAAAAGTGTCGCTACTTCTTCAACTGTCAAAAACTCCTTTGCTTTCAATTTTTCAATCGAAAAGGTGACTTTTTGCTTAGACTCTTTATTGCTTTTTGAAATTTTAGATTCCTTTATGTTCTTCTTATAATCACGACTGTTGCATTTATGTGAACAATATTTAGTCGAAGTGATTCTTGCTGTAAATTCATTATTACAGTATATACAAATTCTTAAAATTTTAATTTTACTACTTATTTTAATTAAGAGGCGTTAAGGAGTATTAAATACCATTAAGTGTCGTTAAGCGACAAAATTGGCGAAATTACCGCTAACGAGGTGTAATTTTTTACACCTCATGTCAATAAAACACGAAAAGGTGTAAAAATGGTGTAATAAAAGTATGAAAATAATACTATAAAAAGAAAGCAAGATTGAAATATTTATTCATAATCATTTGATTTACAGTTAAATGATATTGTTTGATATCAAATAAAATGAATGTCTATTTTCCAATACAAAAATTAGCAAAAATATTCCCAAGCAACTCATCATTAGTAACTTGCCCTGTAATCTCTCCAAAATGATATAAAGCCTGACGTATATCTATTGCCATGAGATCTCCTGAAAGATCGGTGTCAAGGCCGTACTGTACTTTTTCGATTTCTTCGAGTGCTTTGAGTAGGGCATCATAATGTCGAGAGTTGGTAACGATAGTTTCATCATTACGTAAGGCACCCGTGTTTACGAAGTCTAGTAATTTCGCTTTAAGCGCATCAACCCCATCTTTTTGCTTAGCAGAGAGCAAGTGCAGATTGGGGATCGTAGATTGGAGACCAGAGATTTCTGATTCACTAAGTTGATCTACTTTATTGGCAACAATAATCAGAGGTTTCAACGGAAATTGATTCTTTATCTTTTCTATTTCTATGATAATTGCTTTATATTTCTCTCCCTCTGGGAGAGATACCTGAAAGGCAGAGAGGGAAGCATCAAATAAATACACTACCACTTGTGCTTGTCCTATTTTTTCAAATGTTTTCTGGATTCCAAGACCTTCTATCACATCTTTAGTCTCACGAATACCCGCAGTGTCAATAAACCGAAAACCAATACCACCTATCGTAAGTTCGTCTTCTATAGTATCACGTGTAGTACCTGCAATATCAGAAACAATGGCTCTTTCTTCATTTAATAAGGCATT
>CAKZKZ010000733.1 GCA_937124495.1 uncultured Dokdonia sp.
TTGCCTTCTGAAATACGAACACCAGGTTTATGTAACCCTACTTGTGCTGAATCTCTTGCCCTTCTATTGGGTACGGAATAGAGTTGTGCATCTCCCAAAGCAAAATCGGCATTTACTCCATTGTCAAAAGAGGCATATAAAGTGAGTGCATTTTTGAGTCCAATTTTTGTAGGATTCACGGCCTCTTGAATTTCTGGTTTTTCAGCTTCTTTTTTGGTAGTCTCTGTTTTACAAGAAATGCCAAATACTAGGAGAGAAGCATATAAAAAAAGGATGTTAGGAGAGTTTAAACGGTTGAGAATCATAGCGTATATTTTATAGGTGGATTTTTTGTTTTAAATGTACAAAAATAGATTCTATTAAACAGCTTACTTTTCAGGTACCTGAACCTGTGATCTTACCCGAACCAATATTGTATATACAGCTAGTAAAAGGGGGTGATCATAGTGTTTTAGAGTGACAAATGTTACTCTTCGATTTTTTTATCTTTGGATACTAGGAGTTCGTTTTGTTTTTCTAATTGGGTATTAATCTTATCCAGTAATTCAATTTCTTTTGGTGTTTTTACTTTTTTGTCTTTAGGATCTTGTGCTTTGGTTTTTAATCTATTCATGAATTTTACAATCACAAATACTGTAAATCCAATGATTAAAAAATCAATGCTTACTTCCAGTAGTTTTCCATATTTAACAGCAACCTCAGGAGTTACGATGGTTCCGTTATCTAGTATGGCCTCTTGTATGATCCACTTTCTATCTTCTAAGGTGACTCCTGATGTTAAAAATGTAAGAGGAGGTAAGAGCACTTCTTTTACAAGTACATCTATTACTTTATTAAAAGCTGCACCAATAATAACCCCGATGGCAATATCCATCATATTGCCCTTTACAGCAAACTCTTTAAATTCTTTAAATAGTTTCATACGTATTATGTATTAGAATAAAATTTTAAAAACAGTGTTTGATTAAACTGTAAATTATGAATAATTAACTTTCTAATCATGGGTATATTTAAAGAGTTATCTTCTCTAAAAGAGAAAGCAATATAGGAATTCTATTACTCACAATATCTATATAATGAATAGTAAAGTATAGGTTCATTATACAATTAGTTTTGTATATTAAAATGTTATGAATAACAAAAAGAAAATACTTCTTACAGGCGCCACTGGATATATAGGAAAACGATTACTTCCCATGTTGGTAGAAGAAGGATATCATGTGATTTGCTGTGTAAGAGATGTGAATCGGTTTTCACCGCCAGCATTATTACGAGAAAGTATTACTATTCTAAAAATTGATCTTTTGGAGCCTGAATCACTTCAAGCAATCCCTAAAGATATAGACGGGGCCTATTATTTAGTGCACTCTATGTCTAGTAGTGATGATTATAAGAAGTTAGAATTAGAATGTGCTGTAAATTTTAGAACCGCGCTAGAAAAAACGGCTGTTACCCATGTGATATACCTAAGTGGGATTGTGAATGAAGAAATTTTATCCAAGCACTTGTCTTCTAGAAAAGATGTTGAAATAGAATTATCAAAAGCAAATTATCATTTTACCACATTACGAGCAGGAATTATTATAGGTTCAGGAAGCGCCTCTTTTGAAATTATACGAGATATTGTTGAAAAGCTTCCTGTTATGGTTGCTCCTAAATGGTTAAATACAAGATGTCAGCCTATAGGAATTACGGATGTGCTTGCCTTTTTATCTAAAACCCTTTTCCATAAAGAAACCTATAATCAAAATTTTGATATAGGAGGGGCAGATATACTTACGTATAAAAATATGTTATTAGAATTTGGTAAGAAACGTAATTTAAAACGGAGCATTTTTATTATTCCAGTCATGACACCAAAATTGTCATCCTATTGGTTATACTTTGTAACATCAACTTCATATAAATTAGCCACAGCGCTTGTTAATAGTATGAAGATCGAGGTCGTTTGTCGAGATAATACGCTATCAGAAATTCTAAACATAACACCTCTTTCATACCGAGAAGCATTGGATAAAGCCTTTGTAAAAGTTGAAAGTAATCAGATAGCCTCTAGTTGGAAAGATGCCCTTATTAGTGGTGAGATGAATATTGAAATATCTGATTTTATTAAAGTACCTAGCTTCGGGTGCTTTATAGATCAACGTTCAAAAACTTATATGGATAAAACCAGTACCATAGATAAAATATGGCGTATAGGAGGAAAAACCGGTTGGTATTATGCTACTTGGTTGTGGAAAATAAGAGGCTATATTGATAAACTTTTTGGAGGTGTAGGACTTCGTAGAGGAAGAACAAATGAAGATACACTCATAGCTGGAGATTCGGTAGATTTCTGGCGCGTATTATATTCTAATAAAGAAGAAGGAAGATTACTCTTATTTGCCGAAATGAAACTACCTGGAGAAGCTTGGTTAGAATTCAAAATAGAAAATGATACTCTAACACAAACGGCAACATTCAGACCATTAGGACTTTCGGGAAGACTCTATTGGTATTCCGTATTACCATTTCATGGATTTATTTTCAAAGGGATGCTCGCTAAACTTACTACTTAAATTACCCATTCATAACTGTTTTTCTAAGCGTATTGAAAGTATACACAAATGATATTTTGTACTCAAGGCGTATATGCGTATTTTCAACCTATCAAGTTGATATTAATAAAGTACATTTTAGACTCAATACCTGTAGATGAAAATACCCTCTTATTTCGCACTTTTTTTCTGTATATCAACAGTTATCGCTCAAGAAGACACACGTTGGAAAATTACAGATAATCACGCTATTCAATGGACCATTGAGAATAGTGCTTTACCACATAGTGATAATATCGAAATGGCAGGCACAAAAGTGGCTGGCATTGTTTCCTATGCTATTGACAAGACAGGGAATCTAGAAATAAAACGTCAATTATTTTATCCGCAATTACATCCGCATATCAAAGAATCAGATCCCGATTGGTATGTGTTTAGAGCGTATCTTAAAGAAACTTATACAGATGCGATATTACCAAAATTCTATAGTAACGATACCGAGTTTTCTCCCGGTGTATTAAAGGAAGTAACGATAGATGGAATGATCACTTTTAATCATGCAGCGAGTAAAAGTGGTATTACGCTTTCGCGAAAGCTCTATCCGTCTGCAAGCCAACGTTTATTTATAGAAGAATTACATCTAGTTAACACATCAAATACGCCTGTCACTATTTTGTATGAAGGCGTATCCAATAGACAATCTAAACAAGGAATAGGAGGGACGTTTACGTACAGTGTGCAGAGTAAAGGAGAGAATAGTGTTACCCTTGAGCCAGGAGTATCTACGACGTATGAAATTCACTTTACTGCACAACTCAATGATGAACCAGAAGTAGTGAATGAAAATAGCATAGAAAAACGAACTCATTTTCTAGAAGAAATGCGAAAAAACTTAGTGTTAGAAACACCAAACCCTGTTTTTAATCAATTATTTGAGTTTTCTAAAATTCGTGCCTCTGAGAGTATTTTTGATTCTAAACTAGGACTCATACACTCCCCAGGTGGAGGTCGTTA
>CAKZKZ010000734.1 GCA_937124495.1 uncultured Dokdonia sp.
GAGGGGAAGTCCTATGCCTGTGGCGGTTGGTTGCTCATCGGTACGGGCAAAGCGATTAAAGATGGTTTGCAAGGCTTCTTCTGATAATGGGGCGCCTGTATTTTTAACAATGAATTGTAATTTCTGATTTTCTATAGTTCCTGTAATGTCTATAGATTCTCCGTTGGGGCTGTATTTTAATGCATTGCTGATGAGGTTGGTGATTATTTTTTCTAAGGCATCAGAGTCAAAATAATAGGTGTTTTCTGGAATGTTAATATGAACCGTATAGGCTTGATTGTTTTCGTGTGCTAGATACTCAAAAGCGCTTGTCAAGGATTTTAAGAAAAGTGCCAGATCTCCTTGTTGCACTTTAAGTTTAAAGTGACCCGCTTCCAGTTTTGAAAGATCTAATAATTGGTCTACGAGTGTCAATAAACGTTTGGTATTGCGTTTTGCGATAGTCAGGTTTTTCTTTTCCGAAACAGCAATATTAGGTTTTTGAAGTTGTTGCTCAACAGGGCCTGCGATAAGTGATAGTGGCGTTCTGAATTCATGAGAGATATTTTCAAAAAAGCTAGATTTCATGGTGTCTAACTCACGTAATTTATCATTTGTTTTTTTTCGATTTCTAAAACCAAGAAAAAGAAAGAGACCTGTGATAGAGGTGAGTCCAAGCCCTCCTAATAAAAGACTTCGTTGATTTTTCTTTTGGGCTTCTACTACTTTATTTTCTGTTTGAAGTATAACAATTTCTTGTTCTTTTTTTTCGGTTTGGTATTTGGTTTCGAGTTCTTCTAACTCTCTTGTTTTAGAAACTTGTAGAGCGGAATCAGTCATTTTTTTCTCTAAAGCTCTGTAATCGTATGCATTTTTGTAGTCATCTAGTTTCTCATAAGAATTCGCAATGGTTCTATAAACGGAGGCAAGAGCACCTATATTAAGATTTTCAAACTGATTATAAAGTGCTGCACTTTTTTTTTCATGAAATATAGCCTCTCTATATTTTTTTAATTCATATTTATGTATTCCGTAACTCCAATGCCCAGTAGCTAAATCTTTTGGGTTATTGGTTGATTTTCGTTTTTCGAAATATTTATCCATATAATATATGGCTTTTTGTACACTATCAATCTTTATATAACTCGATCCGAGAGCGTAGTATAAGCCGACAGACTCTTTTGAACTATTAGGTATGAAAGGAACTGCTTTTAGAAAATAAGAAATTGCATCTTCGTTACCAGAAATTCCACGTTGAGTATGCCCAAGTCTTATGTATAAATATCCTTGATTGATAGAATCTTTTGTTTTTATAGCTAGGTCTAATGCTTTTATGAAGTAATCTTTACCTTTAGAGTACCCCAAGCTATCAAATAATTTTGGGACTAGACGGTTATGAATTTGCCCGGTATTTGTAAGTGCCTTTATTAATGTTTTATTTACAATATTTTTATTAGTAAGTATGGAATCTACTTTTTGATAGTATTCAATAGCTTTACTACTTTCCCATTTTGAGTAACTTATATTTCCTAATAATAAATAGGATTCGGCTATTACCTCAGGTTTTCTACTTTTTAGACTAGTTGCGAGTGCTATATCTGCATATTCTTTAGCTTCTTTAATCTTTCCAAATTTTCTATAATACTCACCTATCTTTTTTTGATAAATGGCTCTAGAAGAATCGTTTTTTGTTTTTTTAATTTTTGTTTTTAAAGTATCTATTACAGATGATTCTTGAGCATTTACAGAAGAAATAATAAAAAAAAATACAAACAATGAGATTATTATTCGCATAGTGAGATAGGATTAGTGAGTATTATAAATATACGCAATTATAAAAATACCAACAACTTACTAGTATCACGTATGTAACAGATGTGTGTTACATATACTATAGTGTAACGTAATAACCTAAGGGTGAAGATTTGTAATTTAAAAAAAGGCTATCTAAAATATATTTTAGATAGCCTTTTTTGAATCATATTCTATATGATTCACTTGTGTTTTTTCACTTAACTGTTTGAAATTCAGAAATAAATTTCTGGTTTTTCTACATCTCAATAACAGCCTCCTTCATTAAAATCTGTGACAATCTGCACGTGTGATTTTAAGATCGTCTGTGCAAAAGTTAGTGTCTTCACCTCCGTTTATAGTTTTTAAGCTAGAGTATTCTAATTCTTTAACTCCTTTAATCTGTAAAATTTTATTGATCATAACGCTGTTTTTAAATTTAGTGTCTCTATAAATCTACAAAAAAAGATATCCTCTTTTAATGTTTAATAAAACTTAGACATACTACTATTTCAATTCACTTGATAGATCAAAATACTATTAGCATCTCCTTGCGTTACAAATCCTAGATTCTTATTACGTTCTAAGTAGCCAAAATGAGCAGGTCCTGTCCCATATACAGGAAAATTGTCTAACGGTTCTCCTTTATTATTAAAACACCATACTTGGCTTGTCTCCGTATTAGTGAGTGTAACCAATACTTGTTTACCAATCTTAAAAACTTCTGGCGTTGTATAAGAACCATATTCTAAGTCTATGACTTTATTATTAATGATCAATTTGTTTTCCAGTAGGGAAGTTGATGTATTTCCATTTGTGTTGACGATAGCATTCGTGATATTATCGCTTTGTGTTCTTGTAAGTTTTCCGCTTGTGTTAATTGTTATTTTACCTCCATTAATATCATACGTAGTAAACGTATTTTTTTCTTTGGATATAGGTGTATCACCAAATTGGATAGTTTCTTTTACATCAATACGTGATTTTCCAGTACGGCTTAAGATATGTAGTTTCCCGCTATTTTCAGCAATAACAATATAATCCTTGTTGCTTATTTGTAAGTGTT
This sequence comes from uncultured Dokdonia sp., assembly GCA_937124495.1. Lineage (GTDB taxonomy): Bacteria > Bacteroidota > Bacteroidia > Flavobacteriales > Flavobacteriaceae > Dokdonia. Next base: position 2,837 of record CAKZKZ010000734.1, read on the forward strand.
TTGGGGGGTAAATAATCGTATTCTTCGTATTTGCAAAACCAAATCCTTTGATGATTTTGGCATCTTTGTCACACATTTGTACTTGGGTTCCTTGTGTGATTACAAAACGATACTTGCGATTTCTTTCATAATCAAAGACGGCTAGTGGTTGGGTAATGGTTTCATTAAAACTGACAGAAAACGGTTTTACTTCTTTACCATTGCGATCTAGAATATACCAAGTCTTTGGTGTAGTAAAGGCGAGCTGAAGCCTACCATTACGATACAAATCTACTTGCTGTACGTCTCCCAAAATAGGACCATCTAGCTCTTTCTGCCATAATAATTTCCCACTATTACTAATCAAATGTAACACGTTTGCCTCATCTTGTAGAAGTACGTCTACACCTTTGGTACGATGGTTTTTTACCAACTGTGGAGCACGAGTAATAGGTGTTTCAAGTTTTGTGCTTGCTATTTGTGTAATTGCACCATCTTTCTGAGTGTTTTCATTTTTATTGATCACAATATTCAGATGCATGAAATTTGAATCTTGAATCAGTTGTAGTGCCGCAAACGAATATTCTGGAATTTCTATTTTTTTAAATGCTTTTGCATCCTTTTCAGAAACAAGATCTTCGTATGCGATTTTTTCTGTGTTTGTTATCCTAAGAAGGCTAGACGCATTACTTAGTTGTGATTTTGTATTTGTATACGCTGTAGAAGCAACTAGTGTAGCATTGTTCTGATAATTAGCAATAATAGTTTCTAGAAGCTCTTGCTTTTCTGCAAAGACATAAAAATTATCCAAGACACAGTATACCTGTACTGAAGGAGTTTTTATAAGGGGTTCATAGGTTTTTGTGAATATTGTTTTTTCTTTAAAACGATATATAGGAACTTGTCTGAATATGGTTTCTTCTTCTCTTTGTGAAGCAATTGCATCTTCAGTAACAGTAGGATCTATTGTATGTGCTGCGATGACGGTTCCTGTATCTAATTGTATGCTTCCTATTTCATCAAAAGTACTTAACAAGTCTTCTCCTTTTATGATAAATTTTGACGGGTCTATTTTATGTAGATCTGCTAAGTTATTTTTGTAGATACTCCAATTGTCATAGGATATAGACGTAGTACTCTGCGCTGTTATAGGTGCTATTTGATCAATAGTGTTGTTGACAGGTTTGGTATTTTTAAATAATAATAAACGTTGTGCTGTAGAGTCTTTTACGAGCGTGACACCACTTATTTTAATATCGTTTTGAGAGACGTCTAAATCACCTAGTGACCAAGAGAAGG
>CAKZKZ010000735.1 GCA_937124495.1 uncultured Dokdonia sp.
AAGAGACATTTACTTTTGAATGGACTGCTGCACCATTAGCAAATACCATGGCGCAAGAGATTCCGAAAGTTGTCTATGCCACCACTGTATATGCTCTTGGCAGTGAAGGAATCTTATCAATAGATAATGATACGCCTAGTATTCGAGCCAATGAAATTTATGCTGGAGAGCATTTTTTTACGATGTTTTCTTTTGAACTACTACAAGGCAATCACGAAGAAGTATTAACAACCGAAAATGCAGTGGTTCTTTCTGAAGAAGTTGCTATAAAAATGTTTGGCACTTCTCAAGATATCATTGGAAAGACTGTGACACTTGACCAACAAGAGCTAAGTGGGCTATATACAGTCTCAGGAGTGTTTGAAACAGTTCCTGATAATTCGACATTACAATTTGATGTCGTTTTTCCCTTTAAACAGTTAGAGAAAAACCTTCCTGAGATAAATACTTGGGAAAGCAACGAGCCTTTTACATTTGTGCAATTGCAACCAGACACTTCTTTAGAAACTTTTGATACTGCAATAACAGGCATTGTTAAAAGAAATTCTAAATCAGAGAAAGCCCCTACCCTTTTTACCCGACCTTTTTCTAGTAGGTATCTATATAACACCTATGAAAATGGTGTACAGACAGGAGGAAGAATCACGTATGTACGTTTGTTCTCTATCATTGCGCTTTTCATACTTATTATCGCTTTAATCAATTTCATCAACCTCTCTACTGCTCAAGCTGTGCATAGAGTAAAAGAAATAGGAATACGAAAAGTATTAGGCATCTCAAAACGTGGACTTATCATACAGTTTTTAGGCGAAGCCGTACTCTTATCATTTTTATCGCTTTTTGCGGCAGTGACTATTGTAGTGCTCATTTTACCCAAATTTAATGAGGTAGTTGGAAAGGATATTAGCTGGCAAATTACACCAACAATAGCACTGTTTATTATACTCATCACTTTTATCTCTGGAATCGTATCTGGAATCTATCCGTCTTTACACCTTTCAGGCTTTAAAGTGGGGTCGTTATTAAGCGGAAAATACACTACCAAAGGAGCCGAGAAACATGTCCGTCAAGGCCTCGTTGTTTTTCAGTTTGCTGCCTCCGTATTTTTGATTGTAGCCGTATTGGTGATCACAAGTCAAATAGATCTTATTCAAAACAAAGAACTGGGATATAATAAGGAACAGATACTCCACTTTAAGAAAGATGGAAAAATCAAGACGAGTCTCAATGCATTCCTCCAAGAATTACGTACCGTGCCTGGTGTTATAGAAGCTACAAGCCTAGATTTAACCCATTTGACTACTAACGAAACGAGTACTAGAAATGTACAATGGGAAGGAAAAACATTATCCGACAAAACGACATTCAAATATATACTAGGTAATTATGACCTCATAGAGCTTCTGGATCTAGAATTGATAAAAGGCAGATCATTTTCTAAAGAGTTTTCTAATGAAAAACAAAAAATTGTTCTTAATGAAACTGCAGTACGTCAAATGGGTCTTGACAATCCTATTGGTCAAGTATTGAAAATTTGGAATTCAGAAGTTACTATTATTGGTGTTGTCAATGATTTTCATTTTCAATCACTTTATGAAGAGGTACAACCATTGTTTATGAAAGTATCAGACAAAGGTGATGAGATTATGGTAAAGATTGCAGCAGCATCTACAAATACTACAATTGATAAAATAGATGCCTTTTATAAGAGTTTCAACTATGGCTTACCTATGGAATTTAGCTTCTTAGACAAAGATTACCAACAAATTTATGAAGCTGAAACGAGAGTCGCTAGTCTATCAAAATATTTTGGAATACTCGCCATTATCATCTCTTGTTTAGGATTGTTTGGACTAATGACATTTTCTATTGTTGAACGCTATAAAGAAATAGGAGTTCGAAAAGTATTGGGTGCAAGTGTTTCCAATATTGTAATGCTTATTTCAAAGGATTTTTTAAAGATTATTCTTGTTTCCACATTCATTGCAATTCCAATAGCATGGTATGTAATGGATCATTGGTTACAAAATTTTGCATATCGCATTGATTTAGGTGTAGACTTATTCATAGGAGCTGGGATTATCGCTTTTTCAATAGCAGTCAGCACCATAAGTTTTCAAGTTATCCGAGCTGCCATTACAAACCCTATAAAAAGTTTAAGAACCGAGTAAAATGAGTATAAGTACGCTTTCGCGAAAGCGTAAAAAAAATCAAATGATGATTTAAAATTATGAATAAAAGCTAGAAGAAGGAATATCAATCAAAAAATAAACAATACGAAAAGACCTCATCAGTCAAAGAAATAGAAATTATGTTCAGAAATTATTTAAAAATAGCATTACGGAATGTCCTTAAGAACAAAGGCATTTTTAGCATTAATATTGTAGGACTTTCCCTTGGTATTGCGACTTGTTTACTCATTAGTCTTTTTGTTCTTGATGAGTTTAGTTATGATCGCTATAATAAGAATGCAGATGAGATTGTACGTGTTGTTTTTAATGCTAACATTAATGGTGAGCAAATGAAGGAAGCTGTAACAATGGCTCCCATTGCAAAAGCTTTTGTTCAAGACTTACCAGAAGTAATAGATGCAACACGACTTAGGAGGCTCCGTAATCCAAAATTATCTTATAATAATACGACGTATAGAAATAGCAAATTTGCGTATGTAGATCCTAATTTTTTCGAAGTCTTTACACTCCCTATTATTAAAGGAGACACCCAAAATCCTTTATCACAACCTTATACTATTGTAATCACTGAAGCCGAAGCTCAAAAATACTTTGGTAATGAGAATCCTATAGGGAAACAACTCACCTTTGAATCTGGAGAAAAGCAACAATTTACAGTGACTGGTATTATTAAGGAAGTTCCTGAAAATTCACATTTTCACTTTACCATTTTCGCTTCTACATTAGGTTATAAAAAAGCACAAAGCACCTCGTGGACGCAATCTGAATTTTACAATTACTTATTGCTTAAAAAAGGAACAAATATCGCTGCACTTGAAGCAAAAACTCCTTCACTTATCGATACATACATGGGACCTCAAATTAAATCTGAAATAGGAGTTTCTTATTCAGAATTTAAAAAAGAAAATCAAATTAGTTTGCTTTTACAACCTTTAACGGATATTCATTTACGGTCAGATTTTACTGGTACAAGTCAGCTTGAACCAGGCGGTGATATTAAAACAGTATACATTTTTATAGCCATTGCTATTTTTATGTTAGTCATCGCTTGTATCAATTTTATAAATCTTTCTACAGCAGCAGCTTCAAAACGTGCAAAGGAAGTAGGGATTCGAAAAGTACTAGGCTCTGATAAAAAGCAATTGATCTATCAATTTATCACAGAATCATTTTTAGCTACCCTTATTGCTGTGGGATTAGCTATTACTGTCTTCGCTTTGGTTTACCCAATTTTCAATGAGATTTCTGGAAAGAATTTAATGTTACATCATTTACTAAAACCTGAAGTTTTTCTATTAATCGTTGGATTCTTACTCTTTATTCCATTTTTAGCTGGAGGATACCCTGCTTTTTTCCTTTCGTCATTTACACCTATCAAAGCACTAAAAAACAAATTTTCAGGATTGGGTAGTAGTAAAGGTATACGTAGCGGTCTTGTGATTTTTCAGTTTATCATTTCTGCTGTACTTATTATAGCAACTATCGTCGTAGAACATCAAATGCAATTCATTCAAAATAAAAAATTAGGGTATGACAAAGATCAAATACTCATACTATCGAATGCTTATTTATTGGGAGATAACACACAATCCTTGAGAAATGAATTACTCACAGATCCTAGAGTAGAAAGCATCTCACAATCTGCCTTCACTCCCGCAGGAAAAAGTAATAATAGTATGTCTGGTATCTTTATAGGTGATCAATATATGCGTAGGATGTTCGGTTATGATATAGATGATCAATATATACCTACCATGGGTATGGAGCTTGTAGCTGGCCGTAATTTTTCTAAAGATTTTGGAATAGAAAGTGACAAAGCAATCATTAATGAAAGTGCAGCAGAGATCTTGGGCTTTGGTAATGATGCCCTAGAGAAAACATTCTCCCGAGATACGAATAATGGCAAGCAAAAATTTACAGCCAA
>CAKZKZ010000736.1 GCA_937124495.1 uncultured Dokdonia sp.
TGTTTTCCCATATAAGAACCTCTATACGTAAAGTATACTTTACTAAGTGTTAGTTTACCTCCATCAAAAGAAGCATTTGGAACACCTTGACACAATTCATTGTCTGCTTCAGATGGATTATAAATACCATTTTCTCCATACCCTTCATATTCAAAATGCGCAACTTTTATTGCTGCTTGCATAATTTCAGCTGGCACTTCATCATCTGAGTTAAGGTTTTCTATCGCACCAGCAATCGCATTGGTATACTCTGGTTTAGAAAACAAGTAAATTTTATCCAATTTTTGCATTCTACCTTCATTAGTAGAAGCTGCCCCTCCATGTTCTCCCTTTACACCTCTACCATCATTTCTATCTGATAATTTAAAGATGGCAACATGTGTTTTGGTTTCAATTTTTTGAATATATTTCAGTTCCTTCTCTCCATATACATAATTTCCTTTTTCATCTCTGGTATTTGATTTTAATCCTTCGTTGTAGGATGCTTTATTTTCTTTAAAAGGAATACGCCATTTAAAATTATCATCATAAGTGTCATAAATAAATTTTGTGTATGCTCCTAAATCATCATCTGTAGGACCATTACCTGTCAAATCTTCATAATCTGCAGACAATACACTACTCAATAAATAAGAATGTGCATAGGCTGGTGTTGTAATTTTATTTAAAAACCCATCACTATGATCTGAGCGATTGCTTCGTAAATTAGGATTGTAAGAGATAGTACCATCCCCACAATCTGCTGTATTTCGTCTTTTAGAAACATCAAAGGTTGCCTCAATCTTTTTTGTGTTGTAGGCCGATTCTCCATATACATATATACTCCCATCTGGTTTCATGACTTTCATCCCTACGGTATGGTGCGCTTTCGCGAAAGCAAACTCTTCTCCTTCCAATATTTCAGATCGATATGCCACTTGAGGATCATACATGGCATCTTTATTTAGGATACTATGAATAGATTGATTACGTGCATGACGTTCTGTTCTTTTAATTTTACTTTGTATTGGGGTAGCAGCAACTTCTTGAGCTGTTTGTTTAGGGATAAACGTAGGAATTAATCTACGTTCATATTTATCACCTTCTATCTGTAAACGCACAGGGGTTTCTCCAAGAGCAACATCTTCATATAATGAAATATCGTTATCTACATCTAGAGATCCATATGTTTTAAAATAAGTGCGTTCAAAATCTATATCATTATTATCCTCTTCATGTTCTGTAAACTTAGGTAGCGTAAAGTTTTTATCTTCCCATCTTTTAGATCGACCATCTACATTTGTTAATTTAACTTCAAAACCAGTATAGGTAAGATTTCCTCCTCCTATCTCGCCTCCAAAAGTGCCAGAATCATTACTGTTACTAACAGTCATATCATATAGATATCCTACTTGACCTCGATAAGGCCTAAAAGAACCTCCTATGCCTTGCCCTTGAATAGCATACATGTCATAGGTATAGTTTGGAACCGACAATAAGTTGGTGTTTTTATTTACAGTAGCTTCATTTTCTCTATTTATATCTAGTAACCCTCCTAGAGTTGTATTATGAGCTCCTTCTGTATGTTCATAACCAAAAGCCTGTACCTCCTTATCTTTTTCTGATTCTTTAATTTTCTGGTAAGACCCATATCCAGTACCTTGCACTTGTGCTTGAACTCCTACAATAGTAGTTCCACCAGAAACATTAAATGTGAAATTATCTGTCTGTAATCCTGTTCGTATTCTAGGTGTATAATTCTGATCGTTAAAACTAATTCCACCGCCTAATGCACCGCCTCCAGTACTTGCAATTTGATTTGAATTATAGGTTTGTCCCCATAGTGATATTTGATGTTTTGTTACTCTTTGGAGTGAAGTCGATAAGTTAAGATTTTGTATTCCCTGTCGTGAATTAAGACCAAGCCCTACAGTATTATTAACAGTATACACAGTATTGGTTCCTTTATTCTCTAATTGATGAGATAGACTTACAGAAGGGCTTACAGTAGGTCCAGATTCAATATTTGAAGAAATATTTAAGCCTAAATCTACTTTATTAGCTATATCAAAACTTACACCTAAAGATGGAGTTGCTGTATAGCCATTTAAATTATTATAAGACACCCCTAAACCTAAACTAAGAGGAATATCTGCCCCTAAAAAAGCGCCTCTTAAATGCCCGTTAATTCCTAAGGTAACATTCTCTCTAGAATCATTCTCAAAATGCATTTTATCTCCATTAAAATCATCTGGAATTCCTCGTACGCTTCGTGCAATTTGACCTACACTAAGATTCCATCCTAATCCAACCCAAGAAGCTTCTTGGTCCATCATAATTCCAGAGTTGTAGGCTAGGTTTAAAGGATACCCTCCTACATCCATAATAGGAATATTATAGTTGAAATCTCCAGAGGTAAGGTTTACCATATCAGAAGTTCCAATAGGTGTAAAGCTATTAAATTCTGGTTGTGAAGGACCTCCTGTTAACGCAAACAACTGTGAAGGTTGTACGGTCATGAGCATGAGTTGTAGTGCCAGATAACTTGACAGTACCTTAGAAAATCTACTCGTTCTTATAAAATGGATCATATTACTATATTTTATAGTTGTATTGGATTATCATCAAAATCAAATCGTAAGGTTCCTTTTCCAAAAAGCTGGTCCTTATAAACTAATTCTATTTTATCTTCAGGATTAATATCTCCAAAATGAAGCATTAATCTTTTGAAGGGAGCCACATTAAAATTGCGCTCAAATAACACCCCAGAACAGGGTATTGTATCTTTAGAGGAAGTAATTATTTGGAAATCATTTTGTATTCCAAAAGCCATATAGCGTACCGATGCATCGTAATCCCGACCTGTGAAATTTGATGTTAACAAATCTTCCCCATTATCTTCTTGAAACTCTACAACAAGAACCCGTTCCCTAGACAGGTCTTGATACATAGAGTCTACTGTATTACCTTGAAACATCCCTGTTTGTTTCTGAATGTAATATTGAAGCGGAACTTCTGCTGCACGATACGCTATGGCATCTATATGCTTGGTACGTTCTATTGAGTTCCAATGTTGGCCATTATAAGAAAACTCCTTAACCGATAATGGTGTGTCATAGTTGCAACTTAGCACACAACATAGAAAAACAAAACCTAAAACGTACTTACACATATCCCTAGTTATTATCTTTAATTTTTTATTTAAGATTCGTATGAAAAACACATAGAAATCCCAGTCCGTGTTTTTAAAGCACAGATAATCAAAATGTTAATTGTTTTGTTGATTTGGAAATTATTATGGAGAATCCATAATAATCCCTGTCCGTATTTTAAAATACAGCATACAGATATGTTAACTATTTATTTCAGGAAAAAAATAGTGATTATGTACAAATGACTATTGCACATAATAACATAGCATAGCAATTAACTATTGTTATTTTTATTTATTTTGTTTGTTAAAAAGATGAAAATTCTGTTTCGACAGTTATTGTGACTAGCACAATATGTTTCACAAAATAATTTTAAGATACTATCTTCATAATCCAGGGTGATTATAATGTCAAAGTATGTGGTGGTATTAAAATTACTTTTTGAACAAATGTCTTAAAAGAACATTCCTAATTTCGAGTCAAATTACTTTATAATATTTCAATTATGCAAATTAAAATATTAAAATAAGTTAAAATAACTTATTTATCACTGATAATCAGCATTTTATGTATTTGTGTTTTATGTTATTTACGTTTGCACTATACGCTTTTACCATAAATCATGATGAGAAGTATGTTATTTTTAATAAGATTTTGTGTGCAAAACTTACTCTTATTTTCATAGATAAGTTACTTATAGTGAGTACATTTTCGCGAAAGCGTATTTGCCATAACCTGTAAATATCTTTTTAGTATTCTTTTCTAAAGAAAAACATTTTATCCTTTTTATTCTTGTGTATTCAAAATTTTATATGTTCATTTGAGGCTTAAATAGAAAGTGGTATTACCTTTTTAGATAAAGAAAATATCATGAGATCGATTTTTTGATAAACTCCTATTTCAGTTATATATCCCTTTATAATTTGAATTTCAAAATCGATCTCTACTTAAAAATTTAAGTAGATTTCTATATTCATATTCCTAGTAATTAAAATAAATGAGAGTCATTATGACTTGTTATTTTCTATGGTGTTTATCTATAGATTATTTTTCACGCACATATATAAAGATGTATATATGTGACCGCTATCTAGATAACTATAAGTGGTTTAATAGCGTATAACTAGTAAAAATATGAATGTGATTTTTTCTAAAATTATATATATATACGGCTGTGTATTTATAGTACTCTTACCATTTGGCAAGGATATTATTCAACGTAAAATTATAAGAGATAATTCTTATGATTATGTGATTTATGTTTCTGTAAATAAATCACCAAAAATCAATGATCTAAAAACATATTTCTGGTATCGCTCTGGGGAAATAAAAAATACAACTGGAGGAGTTGGAGGGGATGTTTTACATAAAGAATATGCTAAATACTACAACAACAAACAGCTAGCAGAACAAGGACATTTTTATTATGGCTTAAAGGATGGCACTTGGAAATCATGGCATGACAATGGAACGGTTGAAAAAGTGATTTCATACTATAAAGGAATTGCTCAAGGTGATTATTACACCTACGATAGCTCAGGAAGCATAATGACCAAAGGAAAGTATTCAAGAGGTAGAAAAGTGGGGACTTGGATAACGTATAGTGCAATAAACGATACCATCAATTACAAAAGAGGAGAAGTTATTGTCAAAAAAGAAAAAGACACTCTCAAGCCTTCTTTTCTAAAAAAAGCATCTCTATGGATACAACAAAAGATACATAAGAAGAAAGATAGTTTAGACAGTACTATCGAAAAACCAAAAATAGAGAAAAACAAACGTCGTAAAAGAAAAAAAGCGTCCGTTCCTCATCTTATATAAAATCAAAGCATTGATTAAAAACAATACATATCAACTAAAAGCATCTGCGCTTTTAAACTCCGTTACAGTCTGCCTGATTGTAGCCCTGTTTAGCAGTGCCATTATTATGCTATGGTATTATAATCGTATGCTCGTAGATCAATATGATCAAGAAATTATGCTTATTGCAGAAAATCAGTATGCAATACAATCTTTCCAAGCTTCTTATGGATATGACATTGATGAACATACTCCTGAATATGAAGAGATTTTTGAAAATGGCATACGATCTACATATCAACTAAAACCTTGGGGTATCTATAGAGTTTTAACGGTGACAAGCCATCTCAAAAAAGATTCTATATCTAAGTCATTTTTATTAGGAAACACTAAAAAAAAGAATCCAACATTAGGGCTATATCTTGTGGATAACGGGAAATCACTAAAGTATGCAGGCAGGACTACTTTATCTGAAAACATAGTCATCCCTAATGCGAACCTAGCAGCCCATTTTATTCCTAAAAAGAAAAATACATTAAAGAGTTCAGGTAAGACAACCGCTTCTAAAAATAAGCTACCTAAAATTGCCATACAAAACAATCTAAACGATATACATAACAATAGACTGCCTCTTGAAGAGATCATAGCTCAAGGAGGAATTCTTGTCAATAGTTTTCAAGATGAAACTATTGAAATCTCTGTGCATACGTCAAATCCTATAGAAGATATCATACTTAAAGGAAATATTATACTAACGAGTACAAACGAAATTGTATTAAGTGAGACAGCTCATATCCAAGATATTGTTATCCAGGCTCCAAGTGTACGCTTTTTAAAAAGATTTAATGGGAATGCACAAGTCATTACGACACGCGAAATCACATTAGAAGACAATGCTGTTTTAAAATATCCATCCAGTATGTATACAGATGTTAAAAACGATTCTATTACCATAAACCTCGAGGGAAAGTCAAGATTATATGGGAGTCTTGTGATGAATAGTAATTCAATCATATTTGGTAAAAAAGGGAACGTATATGTTGACACAGATGCCACGATTATAGGAGATGTGTTTTGTTATGGAATTGTTGATTTAAGAGGAAGTATTTATGGAAGTGCTTATATAAATAGTTTTCAGCATACAACAGAGACAAATAGTATTGATAATCTTATTGTGGATGCACGTATTATTTCTGATAGCATTCCAGATCATTATATGCGATTGCCTTTACTAGAGGATAAAGAACTTATACACTATGAAATTATTAAGGAACTATAGGAAGCTAAGCGCATCATCGCTTGTAGAAACCATTATTGCGACGATTATAAGCACAATTTGTCTTTCTATCGCGGTATTGGTATTTGTTCAGATTTCTAATGGGTCTGATAGTTTTATAGAAGCAAAAGCTTCACAAAGTTTAAATAAAAGAATCTATGAAGACTGGTTAAATTCATCGATTGAAGATGATATGTTTTCTTATAAAGGTTTCTCTATTGAGCGTATAAAAAACGATAAAAACAAACATAAGAAATGGATAGAAGTAACCTATAAAACAACTCTTATCAATAAAACAAAAAATAGAAGACAATTTTTAAATCATTTGGATTTATAGTATGAAGTTAATGGCATATACACTTATGGAAGTACTGCTTACACTCGTGATAAGTAGTCTAGTCATTGTATTTACATATACCACATTTTTATTTATAGATAAACAAATGGTTACCTACCAAACCAAAACCAATGCATATCAAGCGTATAAGTTAGTCGAAAAAACGTTGAGTCGAGATCTATACTTATGTGATATGATTGAAGTAAAAGAGAATCAAATAGATCTCATAAACTATGATGAGACCATCATATCCTATAAAAAAGAAGGGAGCGAATTAATGAGACAATCAAATAATGGAATATATGTATCTGTAGATATGCCCATAATAGATTGGTCAGTTATAGATACCTATAAAGACACGAAGCACGGAACATTACTAACAATCAAAACACACTTACATACAGATACCATTGATCTTGTTTTTACAAAAATGAAGACCGAAATGATTTTAAAAAGATAACACATGAGAATAGAATTTTCAACACAAAAGCAACATACATCTGCATCTAAAGTGCAGAACTCTTCTCTTGTTAAGAAGGATTATTTTGTGTTTGGTACATTTTCAAATAAGCGAAAAGAATCCTTCTATCGAGAGTTTTCATTATTACTCAAGTCGGGTGTTGACTTTAATAAAGCCTTAGAACTTTTAATCACTCAAGAAAAAAATAAACGTATATCTGGCATGTATGAAACAGTACTTCATAACGTAATTAGAGGGAAATCGCTACATGAATCTTTACAAGAAATCACAGCATTTTCTCCATACGAAGTATTTAGTATAAAAGCAGGAGAAGAGATACGTAGACTCCCAGAAGTACTCGATGAATTACAAAAATATTTTGAACGAAAAATTAAAATAAAAAGACAAATCACATCCATCTTTGCGTATCCCGCCTTTGTACTTACACTTACTATTGGAGTCCTCTATTTTATGCTCAATTATGTGGTGCCCATGTTCTCTAGTATTTTCAAACAATTTGGAGGAGAACTTCCTTGGATCACCAAGTTTGTTATTAAACTCTCTACTCAATTTAATACCATAGCACTCATTTTTGTAGGAGTTCTCATAGGGATATTGATCGCTCATAAGCTATTAAAAACAAATGAGCGATATAAACTCATTTTGGGAAATGTTATTCTAAGAATACCTCTTTTTGGTAAAAATGTAAAAAGAATAGCACTGACCAAATTTTGCCAAGCAATGGCTTTATTATTAGCAGCAAAAACATCGCTTAC